>JACQYG010000154.1 GCA_016208345.1 Chloroflexota bacterium | reverse complement strand
CCTAAAGAGTATATATCAAGGGCAATTTTTCTGCAACTGGAATCCTTCCAGCATAACTGGCAGGCTTTGGTCGGTGAGGATCACCGGATATCCTTCGTTATAGTCTCGCAGTGATCTATCTTCACCCTGGGATTCTGGTAGGCCAGGTCCAGGTATTTGCCCAGGGCGGCGTCGAACTTGGCCAGCCCTTGGGGCGGATAGACCAGCCGCTCCAGTTGGCCCACGTAGATGTAAGAGACGTGGTCCCGGCGTAGCAGCGGGAGGATGGCTTCGAAAAGCGGGTCGCTGTAGATCTTGCGTACCTCCTCCTCCCGCTGGCTCACCATCCAGCCATAGCGCTGCTCGCCCTGGTGCTGCCCCACCAGGGTGGGGAGGCCGGTGTTGGCGGCCACCCGCATGCCCCCGCCGCGATAATAGTCTATGTGGCCTTCCAATACCACCGGCGAGCCCTGGACGTTGTCCTGAAGCCACCGGATGGCCTCGAGATCATAATCAAGCTCGATGGTCGCCGGGCGGTTCTCGACCCCCCAGGTGTACCTCCCGAGGACCATGTAGGCGGTGCCGTCCAGGGTGCCCAAGGATGGCCTGGCGCCGGGGAAACGCTCGTTCACCCGGGCCATGGTGCCCCAGAGCGGGTAGAGGGCCGCCGAGCCCAACAGGATGAGGAACACACAGAGCCACAGCCGCCGGAGCCAAAGGGCTCCCTCTCGCGCCAGATAGGCCAGCCACCCCTTCAGGGCCAGCGTGGAGGCTATCCCGAAGAAGATCCAGACCTGGATGTAAAACTTGAAGATGGTATTCATCCGGTGATGGTCGCCCTCCTGGAGGAAGTCTCGCATGTAGAAGACCTCCACCCCCAGGCTCAACAGGAGAGCGGTGAAGAGCAAGAGCAGGGTGAACATCGTCTCCGGCGATAGGTTCCTTCGCCAGAAAAGGAGAGCGGTGAGCGCCAGGAGCGGCACCAGCAAAGCAAAGAGGTAGAGGCGGCCCAGGACGAACAACAGGACCAGGCCCAGGAGAGCCAGGACTCCCGCCAGGCCAGCGGAGTAGGTCTCTCGGGATCCCCGGACCAGGCGGCGATACAGGACCAGCATCCTGGGCAGGTAGGCCCAACGTTTCACGAAGAGCTTAACCGCGCGAAGGACGGCATTGCGGCGTTGGCGAGAGATCTCCAACAGGAGAAAGCTGGCGATGACGAAGATAAACAGCCCGTGGATGGCCAGATAGTACTCCAGGCCGGTTCGGGCCTTCACCAGGCCCACACCGATGTAAAGGGCCTGAAATTTCAGGAAAAAGGGCAGGTAGAGCCCCAGGCTGACCAGCGCTATGGCCCCGAACCACAGGCCCAGGCGAGAAAGGTCGAGACCTCTTCCAGTCAGGTTTTGCCGGATGGCCAGGGCGCAGAGGGTGAGGCCCAGGTAGGTGGGCAGGTCCCAGGAGTTGATGCAGGCCAGGGCACCCAATGCCAGGCCGTAGACCAGTACGGTGGTGCCGGTTTTAAGGTGTGAGGCTTCTTTACCAGTAAAGGGCTGGCTTTCGCTTGAGTTTGGCCTGGCCAGGTTCAGGGCCAGGCCCAGGACCAGGAGCGTGAATGGGATGCCGATCATATGGGGGTGTAGATCGGCGAAGAGAAAGCTGAAGAACGGAAACTCGTTGATGGTGAAGGGGATAATCCTGGTAGCGCTGGTCCAGTAGTCGAAGGGCGGCAGTGGCCTGCCGGCAACCAGGGTCTGCCACAGTCCGGTCACAGTGAGTACCAGGGCCTGGAGGCCGGGGATGGTGCTCTGGAAGCTCGAGTTGCCGTTCTGCCAGAGCCCGGCGAAGACCTGGATCAGGACGGTGAGGTTGCCGATGACTGCCACGAAGGCGCTCCCCACCAGTCCCCACAGCGCAGCCACGAGCCTTCTCTCGCCGGGGAGCAGGTTGAAGACCAGGGCGAAGGAGTTCAGTATGGCAAGCGCAAATAGCGTCGGCACCGCCAGATTGAAGGCCACGGCGGGCACGATGCCGGTGAGCTTCACCAGGAGGGCCACGATGTAGAGCCCATAGTAGTAGTAGTTGATGTACCCGCCGGCGAAGAAGGGGTCGTAGGGGGGAAAAGAGGTGCTCTTGACGATGGCGTTCAGGTAGGCGAACTCCATGGGCTTTTCCCCGCCGAACCAGGGCTGCCAGAGGTCGGGGTTGAGCAGGCGAATGCCCACGAAGACCAGGTAGGCGGCCAGGAACAGGCCTTCGCCGGCCAGGAGCAGGAGACCCTCTCTCTGCAAGAAAGCCCGGATCTCCCGGCGCTGGATCCAGAAAGCCAGTGAGCTGGCCACAGCCAAGAACGCCATGACCAAGAGGATCACCGGCCTGGTGAACGGGGCCAGGCCCAGGCTGGCCCCGATCCAGATCAGGTAGGCCACCACGAGCAGACCCAAGGATTTGGAGAAGAGGTATCCCCGGTCCACCAGGCTGGAGCAGAGGAAAAAGGCCAGGGGGAAGGCCAGCAGGCCCAGGGCTTCAACGGCCAGCCACCAGGCCAGAACCGGCACCCGGTTGGCCAGGTCGCCCCGGTGGAAGAGCTGGCTCCAGGTGCCTCCCTGCCGTGCAGCCGCCCACTCCTCGGGCGAGAGCATGAGGGTCTTGCTGGCGCGGGAGGCCTGCAGCGGGGTCAGCCTCTGGATGTTATCCAGGGAAACACTGCCCAAGAGGGCCCTCACCTTTTCCTGGGAGAAGTCAGCGGTCTTCTGGAAGATGAGCACCTTCGGGTGATCGTACACGGTGAAGGCTTCGTCGGAGGAGTCGTCGTTGATCTCCAACCAGGCTAGGTTCGGGTAGGAGGTGAAGGTCTTGACCAGACGGAAGCCCAGCTTGCCTTCGAACAGCAGCCGATAATACTCGGTGTTGAGCGGGTAACGCATGGTCAGGCGAGGGATGGTGCCGGAAAGACGATTGCTGGACAGGAAAATCCAGTCGGCTGACTCCAGTTGCTGGATCAGGGTACCAAGCTTCTCGTCGG
>JACQYG010000138.1 GCA_016208345.1 Chloroflexota bacterium | reverse complement strand
AGAGCACCAACGCAATCGCGTTCTTCAGTCGCGGGTCGTGCGCGTAGCCCGCCTCGCCCAGGGCGAACAAGGCCTCTAGCACGTCCGAGGTGTACGAGAGCGGAAAGCCGAACTTGAACCACTCGCCGCTCACTCGCTCGGTGTACGGGTAGTCCGCCTTTGCCAGATCGTGACTGAGCAAGAACTCGGCGGCCGTGGCGGTAGCCTTCTTCACTCGCGCTGGCCTCCGCTCCGGCGGCAGACTGGCCAGCGCGCGCAGCGACTTCACCGCGCCCCAGGCACACGGCTTGCCGCCGTTCGCCCCGCACTTGAACCCCGGCCCCGGCACGATGGCGTACCACCACTCAAAGTCGTCGCCGGTGATCACGCCGGCCAGCCACTCCACCGCGCGACCCACGCGTTCGTCATCGCTATAGCCAAGCGCGACGAGGGCCCAGACCAGGTTCCCGTTGAGACAATGTATCGCCCCGCTCGGCGTGGCATTGGCCATCGCCGACAGCCCGCCGTGAATGGCCTGCGCGTGTTCCAGCAGGTACTCGCAGCCCCGCTGCACCTGCCGGTCACGCCCATGCGCGCCCAATTCGGCGAGGAACAGAATCTGCCAGACCGTGGATTGATACTTTGGCGTATACCCCGGCCCCGGTTTGACCCAATAGCCCTCGGCGTCTTGCGCGGCGAGGATTCTTTTCACCGGCTCACTCTGCATGATCGCCCGTCGCGTGGCTTGAACTTCCTGGTCGTCGTCCGGCCGGTCTAGCAAATGCCTCAGCGTGAAATACCGTACCGAGGGATTGTCTTTTTCCAGCAACCACTCGATTGTCTTGTTCATGGAATCTTTCCCCTTAGTAAGGCATATATCCGCACTGTAGCCATTGACGGTGACCTCTCATTTGAGAGCAAGGATGGCAGATTTGAGCACCTGCGCTGAGTTCATCAGCCCGTCTCTCTCATCATCCGCCAGAGTTGTTTCCATGACACGTTCGATCCCGTTCGAACCGATCAGGCAGGGGACGCTGATGCAGACGTTCTCCAGTCCATATTCTCCCTGCAGTAGAGTCGAAACCGTCAGGACGCTTCGTTCATTCCTTAGAACGGCTCCAATTATCCTCAACACTGCAAGGCTCACACCGTAGTTAGTGTATCCTTTCGCCTCGATTATGTGATAGGCTGATTTCCTGACCCTCTCCTCGATCTCCATCCTTTCGTCTGGGACACATCCTCGGTCGCAACCCTGGCAGCAGATCTCCAGTGGCATCACCCCGATATGCACCTGGCTCCACAAGAACACCTCGCTGTCGCCGTGCTCTCCGATAACGTATGCGTGGACGTTCCTGGCATCTACCCCGCACCGGCGACTGAGTTCGTAGCGGAACCTCGCTGAATCGAGCACCGTCCCTGAGCCAAAAACCCTATTTGAGGGCAGCTTTGAGGCTTCCAGCGCGACATAGGTCATCACATCAACCGGGTTGGAGACCATCAGTATCTTCGCTTCCCCGATATGTGGCTCAAGTTCTCGGACGATCGATGTGCATATAGCTGCGTTGCGGTTTGTAAGCTCCAAGCGGGTCTCGTCTGGCTTCTGTCTCGCGCCGGCGGTGATGACAATCAGATCCGACCCGGCACAATCGGGGAAGTCTCCGGCGCGGACGTTCGCCGGCGGCGTGAAAAACAGCCCATGGTTCATGTCCATAGCGTTTCCCTCAGCCGCCTGGCGGTTGCTATCGACCAGGACGATCTCAGTCGCCAGCCCAGAAATCTGTAAGGTGTAGGCCAATGTCGCCCCTACACCTCCGACACCTATGACGCTTATCTTGGCGAATAATCTAACCCCAGTAGCAGGCCACTGGCGCCTAACTCCGTCATAATACTATTGAAGTTTACTCCCGTACCACAGGCCAGGTCAAGTACGCATTCGCCCGGACGCACGTTCAGAGCCCGCACCGCGTCGCGCCGATCTGGCGTTGTAACCAGCCCACGCTATCCAGTTAGGTCGGTGCCGTACACTTTCAGCAAACCCACCTCAGCTTCTGGTGCGACCAGCCTGACATTCGCCTGAATGTCCTGTAGGTGCTGATACACTGCCTGTTCCCCGATACCTGGTGGCGCGTAGACCGCAAAGAAAACGTGTCGAGTGACAGGGGTGATCCGTGTACGACGGTCGGGGCCGTAGATCACACTGGAGATGACACCTTGAGCATCGGCCATCATCATATCGCCAGCTTTCAGCCTTTGTTCCTGCCCGTTGAGCCGGATGTACCGCTCAGTGCCCTTTGCCACATCCGGTCTTACCGGCATCTGGATGGCTTCCAGGTCATGACCAGCCGTCAAGAGCAGATTCTTGAGTTCGGCCATAAACATCGTTTCAACCAACACCGCGACGCGAGGAATGGACTTGCCCTCAAGGGCGACGGACTCCAGTTGAAGTTGGACCGGATAGGTCTTCTTGTAACGCTTGAAGTAAGCGTTGTAGGCTTGGATCGGTTTAAGGGTCGAGAGCGCGTTGCGGTCGGCAAAACGGGTTCGGAGCTGATTCTCCAATTCCTCTTGATGTAGGTCCAGCGCGGCGTTACGTTCTGGGTTGGCAACGTTGTGCATGACCAGAATTCCCACTGCTGCTCCAGGATAGGCACTCTTCCACGCCTCTGATACTATTAACATTTTCCACATAACCTTCCTCTAATGGGTAGCAGGCCTACCCAACACCGAGGGGTAGAAGGCCAATCGCATTGGCCGTCCCCTGATGTCCAGGAGTTCAACTCCGGGACATCAAAGGAAAACCGCTAGGTGAAACGGCCTCTTCATAGCAAGTCAATGGTGCCAATTCGGACGAGCAACGGGGACGAAGAAATCTGCGTACATCATAACACAAGTGACATTCGCTGGCATAACCAGATCGGGGTGTATACCCGATTCGTTGAGCTATCCGCGCCAGCCTCTTAGGGCCGCCCGCTACCAACTCGCGGATGGTGGGATGTCGTTGAGGATCGTACTCATCCAAAATGCCGCTCAATGAGCGGCCTTTGGCATTGCCAATGCTTATGCCCGGGCAGAGAGTCACCTCTCCATACAAATCCACATCCACGCCAGCCGGGTTTCCCCAAGCTCCACCAGCCCACGGACCAGGACAACTGCCTTTTGGAAGGCCCGACCTCTGCGCCACTTGGGGGAGTAAGGTATCAGCCGCCCGACCAATATACAATGGTTGACCCTGCCAAATCTCAGCATCCCCAAGGTCACCTAATTCTTCCAACACTCGCCGGGTGACCTGATTAGTCCAGTTATCTTCTTGGGGCGGGCCAAGAAAACGGACATCCAAAACAATCTCTAGCCCCAGATCACGAGCTGCAGCCACAGCGTGGCGTAACCGTGCAACTGGGACGAATGGCTGGTGAAAACCGTCAGCGCTCAGGCACAGTCGCGTCATCCCCGCCTCTTTCAAGCGGGCCAGTTTGCGACTGGCGGCCGTTCGATTCACTGCCCAGTAAGCATTGGTGAAAAGCCAGATACCCGGCACCCCTATCGCACGCGCTTCACCCACGACATCAGCCACGAGGCCAAAGTACAAGCATGGCTCCCCGCCGGTGATGCAAACGAGTTCGAGGGACCGGCCTACTGTCTGGCGCAAGTACCGTCTGGCGTCGTCAAAACCCATCACGCCTCTCACCTCAGGCCCACAGTGGAAGGCACAATGCTGACAGCGGACATTACATTTGTCGGTCAGATGCAAGCCCAAACTGGTGATGTGCAGGGTCCTATCTCCTCTAGGCTAGAGGCCGGTTCGCCTGACGTTCAAGGCTGGCGACGTGCGCCCGTTGGGGCCGGCGACCCCTTTAGGAGCAGAATCACACTTAGGCATCCGTCACGTCCAGGAGCAAACAGGCGCATATTCGCCAGCCAAACGTTAGGCGAAGCCCCCAGGCTGTTCTTATAGTACGTAAATTCTCCTCAACGCTGCTGTCCGTACCGCTCTTCCAGCCAAGTTCGCCACTCGGCGTCCAACTCGCCTAGTGGGCGGCTGTAGATTTCCCGCACGGTGGCTGTAAAGTGAGCGCGTTCGCCTGGAATGAACGGAAAGTACTGTATCCCCCCGAAGTCTTCCAGGGTGGTGTAGATCTCAGGGTACTTGGCGTTAGCTGTCCAGAGTTGCCGAAAAGCATCCAACCCGTAGTTCTCAATAAGGTAGCCTACGAAGGACGCAGCGGGATAGTAGGGTTGTAGCCTTTGGCGACGGAATGTCTTGTTGTGAGCCAGTTCAGCCAGGGGGAACAAGTCGTGTTCTTGGATATACTCCCAGGCAGCCTGATGGTGATCTGTGACCCTGCGGCTGTGATTCAGCCAAGTTGCCACTCCCTCGTCAATAAGTTTGATCTTTTGTCGCTCTCCAGCAATATGAAAGGCGATGATGTGGGTCATCTCGTGGCCAACGCTCTGGTCGTCGTCAGCAGAAATCTCGTTCCACTCGGGAACGGCAAATCCCTCGGCGAGTTCGTCGTAGACATAGAAGCTAACCTTATTGTTAAGTGTGACGCCGAGATAGTTGCAGTTGTACTCAAAGGCCGCATCGTGTCTGGCGGCGTAGGCTGCGATTTCGCTTTGTCGGCTGTAGGCAGGGGCGTAGTGGAAGACAAAATGATCGCTCTCATAGGTGAGCCAATCGCGGTGCTCGATGAAGTTTTCCAGGCGGTGAAGGTTTGACCAAGCAGCGATTAACAGGGGGAGAAACGCGAGCAACACAACCGCAACCCACCGTCGGGCGACCGGGGAAGCTCGCTGACGAAAGTGAAGAAACCAAACCAAGCCGCCGCACCAGATGGCGAGCAGCACGAGCATCGCTACGCCCACAAGACCGATCGCGCGCCCCATCGGGGATAGGGCAAAGCCTAGTGTTCCGAGGGCAATGAGTATCAAGATGATGCTGGCAGCATATTTCAGAATCACCCTTGTCACCTGTAACCTCTTCGCCTTCACCCTCCTTTCGTGAGAGAAGGGTTTCGCCTAACGACAGAGGCTGGCGACGGGTGCTCGTCGGGTTAGCAACCACGTTCGGGAGCAGACGGTGCATGTGCGCCAGCCGGGTGTTTCCCGAAGTCACGTGCTTGAATAAGAGAACACTACGTAGAAGTTTAGTCGTCAGCCGCCGATAATGCCTCACCGACAAGGGCCAACAGCGGGCTGCGCCGGGATTTCCTCCATGAGACGGAAAGCTCCAGTCACGAAACAGCCTTCTCCCAGAAGGCACCGCTCTGCGGTCTTCTTTCAGGTGTATTCCGCCGCTTGCGAAAGAGCCTCTGCCACCGCCACGAAACGTTGCACCTGCGTCGTCAACTCCTCTTTCTTGTCCGCGGATAGGGCCGTGCCAGCAATGTCTGTCTCTAATTTTTTCAGCCCCTTGCCCAGCCTGACCTTGGCTCCCTTGATCATCAGGCAATCCACACAGATGTCTTGGGCCAGGGCCCCCAACGCTCCCAAGACGGCGTTGTATCCACGCAGTTGGTTCTCGAAAACTTCCGCGCTC
>JACQYG010000159.1 GCA_016208345.1 Chloroflexota bacterium | reverse complement strand
CCTCGGCTGAGAGCATGGATCTTCCTAAGATTGCAGACGTCGTCGTGGTGGGCGGTGGGGTGATGGGCGCCAGCACCGCGTATCATCTGGCCATCAAGGGTTGCGCGGACGTGGTGCTGCTGGAACGCAACTCGCTCTTTGGGCAGGAGGCCACCGGCAAGTGCGCCGGCGGCATCCGCTACCAGTTCGCCACGGAGATCAACGTCCGCCTCTCGCTGATCAGCCTGCCCATGCTGGATCGCTTTGAGGAGGAACTGGGCCAGGCCATTGACCTACGCCGCTGCGGTTACCTCTTTTTACTGACCAACGAACAGGACGTGGCGGCCTTCCGGGCCAACGTGGCCCTGCAGCACCGGCTGGGCGTGATGACCGAGTGGCTCACCGGCGACGAGGTGCGCGCCCGCCTGCTGCTCTTGCGCTCAGACGACGTGCTGGCCGCCACCTGGCACCCCCGCGACGGCCTGGCCGACCCCAACGGTGTGGTGCAGGGCTACATCTCCGGCGCCCGGCGGCTGGGCGCAAAGTGTCTGGCCGAGGTGGAGGTCACCGGCCTTCGCGTGGAGGGCGGGCGCGTGCGCGCTGTGCAGACCAGGCAGGGCGAGATCGCCACGCCCGTGGTGGTGAACGCGGCTGGTCCCTGGGCAGGGCAGGTGGGCGCCATGGCCGGGGTGGAGGGCTTCGACCAGCGCGTGGATCACGGCTGGGAGTTGGTGCACTTTGAGGCGGCCATGGCGCGGATGCCGCTGCTGGCGGAGGTGGGCATTGGCAGTCGCTGGGCCGGGCTGTACGAGGTGAGCCCGGATGCCCACCCCATCCTGGGCAAGGTGCCGGAGGTGGAGGGCTTCTACTGTATCGCCGGCTTCTCCGGTCACGGCTTCATGCACGGCCCGGTCTGTGGCCTGCTCCTGGCCGAAGAGATCCTGGACGGCCAGGCGCACACCTTAGACATCTCTAGCCTGCGCCTGAGCCGCTTCCGCGAAGGCAAGCCCATCGTAGAGTACAATGTAGTCTAAGTATAGAGGGGAGACTCCCGGTGTCTGCCAGACACCGGGAGTCTCCGGGAGGGTCCGCATGCCACGTCGCGATGTTGAACTTTGCTCCGGTAACTACTATCACCTCTACAACCGGGGAGTCAACAAACAGTGCATCTTCTTTGCGCCGGAAAACTACGCCTTTTTCCTGCGTCGTCTGCGCAAATACTTCACCCCAGATACAGTAGAAATAATAGCATATTGCCTATTGCCCAACCACTACCATCTTCTCATCTACCTCAAGGGCGATGATCTCGCCGACATTATGCAATCGTTCAGCATGTCCTATGCCAAAGCAATCAACGAGCGATATGGGCGGACAGGCCATCTATTTCAGGGACGCTTTAAAGGCAAACTCGTGGATCGGGACAAGTACCTACTGCACCTGTCACGCTATATCCATCTTAATCCGGTTATGGCGGAGTTGGTGCAGAAGCCAGAAACTTGGGAGTACTCCAGCTACCTGGAGTACGTTGGTTTGCGCCATGGCACCCTGCCGCATCCAGAGGTTGTTTTCTCCGTGCTAGGGACACAATTAAAGACCCCCGGAGACTCGGAGTCTGCGGGAGTCTTTGGTCGTGCCTACCAGGAATTTGTGGAGTCCTACTGTGAACACGACTTGAGGGTGATCAGGCACCTGCTGCTTGAAGACTGATCTAGACTCCCGGAGTTTCCAAAACTCCGGGAGTCTGTAAAGTAGGGAGAGGATGCCCATGAAACTTCGGCTTCTTTCCAAAAGGGATGTCCAGCGGGCCCTGCCCATGCGCGAATGCATTGAGGTGATGAAAGCGGCCTTCGCGCAGCTTTCCGCCGGGCAGGCCGCGGTGCCGCTGCGCACCCAACTCCCGGTGCCCGCCCACGAGGGGGTGACGCTCTTCATGCCAGCGTACCTGGCGCAATCCGGCGATTTGGGCGCCAAGATCGTCTCCGTCTTCCCCCGTAACCCTGCCCGCGGCCTGCCCACCATCCACGCCGTGGTCATCGTCGTGGACGGCGAGACCGGCGTGCCGGTGGCCCTGATGGACGGCACCTACCTGACCGCGCTGCGCACCGGCGCGGCCTCGGGCGCGGCCACCGACCTGCTGGCCCGGCGGGAGGCCCAGGTGGCTGCCATCTTCGGCGCGGGCACCCAGGGCCGCACCCAACTGGAGGCGGTCTGTGTCGTGCGCACGATCACGCGGGCCCTGGTCTTCGACCGCAATCCGGCGCAGGCCGCCCAGTACGTGGACGAGCTGCGAGCCCGCGGCGCACCCTTCCCCGCCGACATGCGCGTGGCCACCTCACCCGAGGAGGCCGTGCGCCAGGCCGACGTGATCTGCACCGCCACGACCTCCACCACGCCGGTCTTCGACGGCAGGCAGTTGCGGCCAGGGACGCACATCAACGCCGTCGGCGCCTACACACCCCAGATGCAGGAGGTGGACGCCGAGACGATCCGCCGTGCCAAGGTGGTGATTGACTCGCACCGGGCATCGCTGGCCGAGGCCGGCGACCTGATCATCCCCTTGCAGCAGGGCCTCATTGCCCAATCGCACATCCACGCCGAGCTGGGCGAGATCGTGGCCGGCCTCAAGCCGGGCCGCGAGCGCGACGACGAGATCACCTACTTCAAGTCGGTGGGCGTTGCCGTGCAAGACGTGGCCGCGGCGCGGCGCGTGTTAGACCGGGCGGCGGAGCTAGGGTTGGGGGTGGAGGTGGAACTATAGATTAATGAGGTCAAACGATGAGTCGCATTGAGATTCTTTACCTTTCGCAGCCAGACATCATCGCCCTGGGCCTGAGCATGGCGGAGATCATTGGCCTGGTGGAGGCGGCGCTGCGGGAACACGGCGAGGGGCGGGTGGAGATGCCGCCCAAGCCGGGCATCCATCCGCGGCCGGAGACTTTCATCCACGCCATGCCTGCTTACCTGCCACGCCTGGGGGCTGCCGGGCTCAAGTGGATCGGCTGCTTCCCGGAGAACCCCCAGCGCGGCCTGGAGCAGACCACCGGGGTGCTGGTGATGAACGACCCGGAGACGGGCATCCCCCTGGCCATCATGGACGCCGCCTGGATCACGGCCATGCGCACGGCAGCGGTGACGGCCATCGGAGCAAGGCACCTGGCTCGGCCCGATTCCCGCGTCCTGGGGATCGTGGGGGCCGGGGTGCAGGGGCACACCAACCTGGTGGCCCTGGCGGAGGTGCTGCCAGAGCTGCGCCAGGTGAAGGTGACCGACAGACGGCCGGAGGCGGTGACCAGCTACCTGGCGGAGATGCGCCCACGCTTCTCTCGCCTGACGATCGAGCCGGTAGGAAGCGTGGAGGAGGCGGTGAAGGGCAGTGATGTCATCGTGACGGCCACGATGTTCTACCTGACCAGCCCCCTGGTGCGGGCCGCCTGGTTCGCCCCCGGCGCTTTCGCCGCCCCGCTGGAGGCGGATTATGCCTGGGAGCCCGCCGCGGTCAAGCTGGCCGATAAGTTCGTCACCGACGACGCCGAGCAGACTCGTTACTTCGCCGCCCACGGCTGCTTCCCGGAGGGGATGCCGCCGCTGCACGCCCAGTTGGGCGAGGTCGTCTGCGGCAAGAAGCCAGGACGGGAGCGGGCCGACGAGCGCACCATGTCCATTTGCCTGGGGATGGCCCTGGAGGACGTGGCCGTAGGTCGCCGCCTGTACGACCTGGCGCGGGAGCGAGGGGCAGGCACGCGGCTGCCGCTCACTTGAGAATAGTTCCGAAGACGTGGACGTGCCCAGGGTGAGGGCGTCTATGGACCGACCGCATCCAGCGAAAGGGCACTCTATCCTCGGGCCAGGGGCTCCCGCAGAAGATTGCCAAGGATGAAGAAGATATTGGCAGGGCGTTCTGCCAGGCGGCGCATGAAATAGGGGTACCACTGGTCGCCGAAGGGCACGTAGATGCGCATGACGTAGCCCTCTTGGGCCAGTTGTTGCTGGAGGTCCCGGCGGATGCCGTAGAGCATCTGGAACTCGAAGCGGTCCCGAGGG
>JACQYG010000158.1 GCA_016208345.1 Chloroflexota bacterium | reverse complement strand
GGCCCTCCAGATACTCCATGATCCCTGGCAGGACAGCCATCTGGCTGGCCTGGGTGCGCATGGCCTCCAGCTTTCGCTCAAACGTGTTGGTGATGTCCACCACCAGGGACGGATGGGTGAACAGCTCTGTCACCTCGTAGAAATAAAGGTGTGGCGTGTACCAGGGGGCTCCCATGTCGCCCAAGACGTTCTCGCTGGCCTTCCAGCGGGCCTCGTCGGTGATCTCGGAGACGGCGCGATGATCCCGATGCTTGTCCTCCCGGTAGTGCGTGAATATGGCCTCCGGCCTCACCTGTCGGATGATGCCGACACATTCCTGGTAGGTTTCACGGTCGTTGGTGACCCCTTGGGTGGGTTTACCCAGCATGATCCGCCTGCTGATGCCCAGGACCCGGTCACACTCCTGAGCTTCCTCCTGGCGCTCCCGAAGCATCTCCTCAGGCCTCTGGCCCTTCTGATAGCTGGTTTCCCCGCCAGTGAAGGTCACCACTACGATTTCCGCCCCGTTGCTGCTCAGCCGGGCGATGGTCCCTCCCGGCCCGATGATCTCATCGTCGGTATGGGAGGCGAAGACGAGTATCCTTTTGAATTCCAGCATTCCTCCTCCTCGATAACAAGTGCTAGCCCTCCAGCTCAAAGCCCAGCCTCTGGCTCAAGGCTTTCAGGTAGCACACCGATTCCCGGTACTGAAGGTCCAGGTCCGGTACCCTGCCCACATCGATGGCTACATAGCCGCTGTAACCGTGTTTCACCAGGGCCCCGAAAACACCACCGTGCCACGTCCCAGGGCCAGGTGCTCGTTGGTCCGCCCATCGTTGTCCGAAACGTGTAGATAGAAGATGCGCTTGCCTAGTTTCTCCACACTTAGTGGCAGTATCTCCTTTTGAGCGTGCTGATGCCCGGTGTCCAGGACGGCGCCGAAGTTGGGGTTGTTCACGGCCTCCATGAGCCGGAGCAAGGCATCGGTATTGCTGATGTTTTCCCCCACGCGAGGCTCCAAACAAAAGCGGATGCCAGCCTGCTCTGCGCTTCGCACGCAATGAGAGATGCTGTCCACGAGGTTGACCCACAACTCCTCCCACCGGAAGTCCGGGTTGATCTTCACCCGGAACTGGCCGCCGAAGTTGATCATCTCCTTATATGGCCGGTCTCCCAGAAATTCCAGAGGGGGAGTGTAGCTATCCGCCTGGGTGGTCTCGCAGCCAAAATAGTTAGCCAGGCCCACTGCCAGGTCAAATAGTTCCAAGGCACGCTGTCGGGCCGCCAGGTCCAGGCTGATCAGATCCGGCAGGACTGGACAGAAGTTGATGACCTTTAGCCCCAGGTCCTCACACCGTTTCCGGAGACCGTGGCGTTCCTCCCACACCGCGCGCAGGTTTGCCTCCCCGACACCTTCCAACTCGATGTAGCGAAAGCCAAGGCCGGCCATGTCGTCAATGGCCGCATAGGTATTGGCAATACTCGGGGGATAGCCGAATTTGCTGATGGCATAGAGCCAACAGCAGCTAATCTTCATCCCGCATGTTCCTCCCTACGAGGCCAGACTTCGCTCCAGGACCAGGGTTGTGGCACCAACGGCGCCAGCGTCCATGCCCAGTTTGGCCGGGACGATGCGAGCCTGGGCTGCCGAAAGTTGCAGGGCCCGGGCGGCCACCGCCCGCCGGACGCCGGCAAAGAAAACCTCTCCGGCCTGGGCCACCCCACCGCCGATCACCACGACGTCTGGGTTCAGAGAATTAATGAGGTTGGCCACGCCTAGGCCCACGTACTGGCCCGCCTCTTCCAAGATCTGCAGGGCAAAGGGGTCACCAAGAGCGGCAGCCTGTGACACGACCTCCGCCGTGACGTACTCCAACTTTCCCTGTACCAGGTCAGCGATGCGGGTCACCGTGCCCCGGCGGATGCCGCGCACCGCCCTTCGCGCAATGGCGGGCCCAGCGGCGAGGGCCTCCAGACAGCCGTGGTTGCCGCACCGGCAGCGGGGGCCGTCCTCGTCCACTGTCGTGTGGCCGATCTCACCGGCAAGCCCACCGCTCCCGCGATACAGCTTTCCGCGGATGACTATGCCGGCCCCGATGCCGACCCCCACGTTCAGGCAGATGACATTCTGGAAGCCACGGCCCGCGCCACACCAGCTCTCCCCCAGGGCCATGGCATTGGCGTTGTTCTCCACCCAGGTGGGAAGGCCCATGGCCTGTTCCACCGGATCAGCAATGGCAATGTCCTGCCATCCCAGGTTGGCCGAATAGATGATCCTACCTGTCCGTGGATCGGCCAGGCCCGGGGTCGCGATCCCGACGCCGCGGAGAGCGTGGCGTTCCACGCCAGCCTCCAGGATCACCTGTTTCAAGGAGGCAACTATCCTGGCGATGACCCCGGCCGGTCCCTCCCCCACCGCCAACTCAGACGCGGCACGAGCCAGAACGTTGCCGTCCAGATCGGCCAGGACGGCGATCATTTTGCCCAGGCCACCGATGTCTACGCCCAGCACGAAGAACGCCGTGGGGTTGAACTCAAATAGCGTCGGCCGGCGACCGCCGGTAGAGGAGCCGATGCCCTGTGGTCTGAGGAGACCCATCTTCACCAGTTCATCCACGATGGTGAAGGACGTGGCCGGAGTGAGTTTGATGACGCGGGAGATGTCGGTGCGCGATATTGGCCCACGCTGGCGCACCACGTCCAGGACGGCCAGGCGGTTGATCTGGCGGAGGAAGCGGAGGTCCGCGGTCAGGAAGGTATTGGTCTCTTGATCCATTTGACTTTCTCTGGAATCTATATTAAGTATAGGCTTTCAGGTCGAATTGTATTATAATTTTACCGCAAAATGGCTGTTTTGTCAAGAGTTGCGGCGTGTTTTTCTTGGCTCAATAAGAAGTCTGGGGAACTCTGGGGCGAGGACAAGACAACGGCGGACATCCAGTTTCTGGGGACACCCGCCGTTGTCTTAGTCCGTCGCCTATTGGCAAGCCGGGATGGGCACCATGGTACACGATGTGTACCACGGCGATGATTCAAGCTCCGCCATCTACAGGGTAGCGAAGGCGCCCCTGGCATTTCTCCGAGTCAATGGTGATGACGTACATGTAATGCTCCTTACGATGTGATTTATTGGGTTACCGTAATCTCCCTTTTCTGCATTCGCCGCACGATGGGCTTGGTTACCTCTGCCACGAAGAACGGGAAGAGTACGAAGGGTAGAATATATTCCCATTGATCCAGGGTCAGAGGCACGGTATCAAAGACCGGTTGCAGGAAGGGGATGTACATGGTCGCCAGCAAGAGTACAAACGAACTGGCAGTGGCCAGGACCATCCATCGGTTGGAGAAGGGCCCAATGGAGAACACAGAATAGTACTCGGAGCGGGCGGAGTAGGCGCGGAATAGTTCCAGGGAGACCAGCGTGGCGAAAGCCACCGTGCGCGCCGCCTCCACGTGATTTGGATAATGAGACAGGAACCAAAGAAAGGCTCCCATGACGGCGATAGTATCGGCCAGAGACTGGGTCACAATGCGGAAAAGCATCTCTCGGTTGATGACCGGCTCTTTGGTCGGTCGTGGCGGGCGTTGCATAATGTCCGGATCGCCCTTCTCCAGGCCCAGGGCCAGGGCCGGAGCGCCATCGGTGACCAGGTTAAGCCAGAGGAGTTGGATCGGTCGCAAGGGGATGGGCAGGCCCGCCAACATGGAGAGAAAGATGATCAAAATCTCAGCGATATTGCAAGAGACCAGGAAGAATACGAACTTACGGATGTTGGAGTAGATGATCCGCCCTTCCTCAATGGCGGCAATGATGGAGGCGTAGTTGTCGTCGGTGAGGACCATGTCGGCGGTTTCCTTGGTGACGTCGGTGCCGGTGATGCCCATGGCCACGCCGATGCTGGCCCGCTTCAGGGCCGGGGCATCGTTCACCCCGTCGCCGGTCATGGCCACCACGTGGCCCCGGGCCTTGAAGGCGTCCACGATCCGCACCTTATGTTGGGGCGAGACCCGGGCATAGGCATCTATTCCCTCCACGATGCGGGCGAATTCCTCATCGCTGATCTTGTCCAGCTCCGCCCCGGTGATCACCCGCCCGCCGGGGGAGAGGAGGCCGATCTCCCGGGCGATGGCGATGGCCGTGTCCTTGTAGTCGCCGGTGACCATGACGCTCTTCATCCCGGCCCCCTGGGCCAGTTGCACGGCAGGCTTGACCTCCGGCCGGGCCGGGTCAATCATCCCCAGGAGCCCCACGAAGACCAGTTCCCGCTCCACAACCTCAGGGGTGCAGCGCTCGGGAACCTCTGGCAGGGGCCGGTAGGCCACCCCTAGCACGCGCAAGGCCTCCCTGGCCATGGACTCGTTGGCGGCCAGGATCTCCTCCTTCTGCGCCTGGCTCAGAGGCTCCACCCGGCCATCCTGGACGATGCCGTTGCAGAGCTCCAGGACGACGTCCGGTGCCCCTTTGACGAAGGCGATGTAGGGAGATGGGTAAACGGGCAAGCAAGCAGACGACGGCTCCGCTGTCCCTACCATCTGTTGCCCTGTCCCCCGGTTTATCTGATGGATCGTCGTCATCCGCTTCCGCTCGGAATCGAAGGGGACCTCTGCCACCCGTGGGCAGGTCTGCTCCGTCTCTTCCTTCCGGAGGCCGGCCTTGGTGGCGGCCACAACCAGGGCCCCCTCGGTGGGATCACCCACTATACGCCAGGTGGTCTCGCCACTGGACGTGACGCCGCTCTCCTCCAGCCTGGCATCGTTGCAAAGCATGGCTCCCTGCAAGAGGATGGCAATACTGCTTTCACGGAGAGGGTCAAAGGCCTCCTGGCTCCGCCGGAACTCGCCACGGGGGGTGTACCCCTCCCCCGTGACCTGGAAGAAACGACCGTCGGCCCAGCCCCGGGCCACGGTCATCTGGTTCTGGGTTAGGGTTCCGGTTTTATCCGAGCAAACCACCGTGGCGCAGCCCAGGGTCTCCACCGCCGGGAGCTTGCGGATGAGGGCGTGACGGCGCACCATCCTTTGCATCCCCAGGGCCAGGCAGATGGTCACCACCGCTGGCAGCCCCTCGGGCACGGCGGCGATGGCCAGGCTCACCGCCGTCATGAACAATTCGACAATGTCGTGCTGGTAGGCAACCAGATAGGCCATGAGCCCCTGGGTCAGGGCGGTGGCCGGCGCGGTATCCCGCACGATCCCCACCAGGAAGATCACGCCGCAGACGGACAGGGCAGCCGTGCCCAGCCACTTGCCCAGTTGATTCAACTTAACCTGTAAAGGGGTAGGCTCTTCCTCGTAGGACTGGATCATCCCGGCAATGAGGCCGATCTGGGTATGCATGCCGGTGGCCACCACCAGCCCTTTGCCCCGCCCGTAGGTGATCATGGTGCTCATGAAGGCGCTGTTCTTGCGGTCGCCCACGGGGATCTCGCTGTCCAA
>JACQYG010000217.1:2914-6312 GCA_016208345.1 Chloroflexota bacterium | reverse complement strand
GCCGGCGTCAAGCCGGAAGACGTGGACCTGATCCTCTTGGGCACCGATACGCCCGACTACATCACTCCGGCTACCTCGGTGGTGGTGCAGCACAAGCTGGGTGCGGTGAATGCCGGCACCTTCGATATTGGCTGCGCCTGTGCCTCCTTTCCGGCCGGCCTGAGCGCCGCTGCTGGATACATCGCCACCAACCAGGCCTTCGGATACGTCCTGGTCATCGGCGTCTACATGATGAGCAAATTCGCCGATCCGATGGACCCCGTCGCCTTCATCTACGGCGATGGGGCCGGCGCCGCTGTCCTGGCCGCCGACGACGAGCCGGGCTTCGTCTCATCGGCCTTCCTGGCAGACGGCTCCTATTACGACTACTGGGGCATTTTCGTTGGCGGGACAGCGGAGCCGGTCACTCACAAGGCCATCGACGAGGGGCGGCACCAGGTGCGGCGTCTCAAGCTGTACCCGCCCGAGGTTAACCATGTCGGCTGGCCCAAGATCGTGCGCACCATGGCGGAGCGCGGGAGGTTCGCCCTCGAAGACATTGACCTTGTGCTATTCACTCAGGTGCGCCTGCCGTCCATAAAAGTGGTGATGGAAGACCTGGGGCTGCCGCTCAGTAAGACCCATTGGATCATGGTGGACTGGGGCTACACCGGTTCGGGCTGCCTCGCCATGTGCTTCGACGACGCCCGTAGAAAAGGCAAGGTCAAAAGCGGTGACCTGGTGCTGTTCGTCGGCTCCGGCGTGGGCTACAATCAGGCCGGCGCAGCATTCCGCATGCCGTGAGAATCATCATCGAGGAGAGAACTATGGTCGATGTCAAGGAGCTTTACCAACGCAAGCTCCTTTCCATCCCCGAGGCGGTGGGGCTCGTGCGGTCCAACCAGACCATCTGCTGCGCCATGGCCGCCTCGGAGCCGCCAGGCCTGGAGGCGGAGCTGGGCCGCCACAAGGACCGCCTGGAGAATGTCCGGGTGTGGGTGTGCCTGCCCATGCGGGAGTACGACTTCGTGATCAAGCCCGAGATGGCGGGGCACTTCTTTGTAGAAAACTGGTTCTATGGTGCCCCGGACCGGCGAGTACACAAGGAGGGGCGGCATCAACGAGAACCTTCCCTGGACCATGGGCGATACGCAAATCCACCTGAACGACGTGGACTACGTGGTGGAGAATACCTGCCCGCTGGTGCAGCTCCCCGTCGTCCCGCCCAGCGCCGAGGAGGAGGCGATTGGCGGCTACATCGCCGACCTGATCGATGACGGGGCGGCGATCCAGCTCGGCATTGGCGGCAGCCCTAACGCCATCACCCAATGCCTACATGAGGAGCGAGACGTGGGCGTGCCCACCGAGATGTTCACCGACGGCATGGTGGACCTCTACGAGGCGGGGGTAATCACCAACAAGAAGAAAACCCTGTGGAAAGACAAGATGGTGGGCGCTTTCGCCCTGGGCACCCAGAGGCTGTACGACTTCGTGGACAACAACCTGGGGGTGGAGTTCCAGCAGGGCAAGGTGACCAACGATCCCCACGTCATCCGGCAGAACTACAAGATGGTCAGCGTCAACACCGCCCTGCAGGTGGACTTGACCGGCCAGGTGTGCTCGGAGTCCATCGGCTCGTTGCAATACAGCGGCATCGGCGGGCAGCTCGACACCCACCGGGGGGCCCAGATGTCTCCGGGGGGCAAAGGCATCATCGCCCTGCGTGCCACGGCAAGGGGCGGGACCATCTCCACCATCGTAGGCCAGCTCACGCCAGGGGCCGGTGTCACCGTCCCCCGGCAGGATGTGGACTATGTGGTCACCGAGTTCGGCGTGGCCCATCTGCGAGGGCTGTGCGTCAAGGACCGGGTGGAGGCGCTGATCGCCATCGCCCATCCCGATTTCCGCCACCAGCTACGGGAAGAGGCAGAGCGCCTGATGCTTGTCCCCCGGGTCATGGTCGCCGTTCCGTGAATCAGAGGCTGTAGGAAGGGAGAGGGCTCTTATGCCTGAGAGCGCAAAGCCTGGAACCCCCGGAGTAAGCTCGGACTGCATCCGCCTGGGGACCACCTGCGACCTTTCGGGGCCTAACGCCTACATCGGCATGGCAGCCTTCCGAGGATACTCGGCGTATTACCGCTATGTGAATGGCCGCGGTGGGGTGCACGGCCGCCAGATCGATCTCCTGGTGAAGGACGATGCCTTCGACCCCGAGCGCACCAGGGCGGCGGTGCGCAAGCTGGTGGAAGAGGACCAGGTCTTCGCCATCGTCTCGCCCCTGGGGACACCCACCAATCTGGCAGTGATGGACTATTTGCTGGCCCGCCAGGTGCCGGTGGTATCGCCTCACACCGGAGCGTCCATCTGGGCCCTTCCGCCTAAGCGCACCTACTTCGCCCTGCAGCCCAACTATCAGGCGGAGGGCCGCCTCCTGGCCCAGTACGCGCTGGAGTTGGGGGCCAGGCGGCCAGCCCTCTATGCCGTGGACGATCTGTTCGGCCAGGAGGGCGCCGCCGCCTTCGACGCCGAGCTAAAGGGGGCGGGGGTGGAGCCGGTGGCTCGGGCCCTGCACCCGGCCCGGGAGTCGGCCCCACGGCGCTGGATCGAGGAGTTAGCCGCGGCCCAGCCCGACCTGGTGGCCCTCTTCACCTACGTTAAGCCCGCGGCGGACCTCCTGGCCCTGGCCTACCGCCGGGGTTTCCGGCCCCGTTGGCTGGGGAGCTACGTCCTATCCGGGCCGGAGATCTTCCTCTTGGCTGGCCGCGAAGCGCTGGAGGGAATGGTAGTCACCACTTATCCGCTGGGGCCGCGAGGGCACCGAGGCCTCACCCTTTTTGAGAAGCTATTGGCCCGGGATCCCATCGGGGCGCCGCCGGGCACCCATAGCCGCATTGGCTATGCCGCGGCGCAACTGGTAGTGGAGGGGCTAGAGCGGGCCGGGCGGGACCTGACCCGAGACGGGTTCATCGCGGCCCTGGAATCACTCCGGGACTGGACAGGGGGGCTCTTGCCGCCCATCACCTACTCTCCTGGCGACCGCCGGGGTCTCACCAGCCTGGCCCTGCGCCGGGCCAAGGAGGGGAATTGGATCGTAGAGCGAGACCGGTACGAGCTTCGGGAATAGTCGCCTGGAGGTCATCCCTAGCGCCGGACACCAGCTTCTTTACTAGTGAAGAAAGCCTTGTTCCTGGGACACTTGAGCAAACAAGGAGGGGTTGTCATGGCTAAAGAATCTCTGTTGAAGGGTATCTATTCTCGGACGGTGCCCACATCTCGGCTCAGAACGCATCTCCTTGCCCACGGGCCAGAAAACGGCGTGCCGGTGGTGTTCCTGCATGGCAACGTGTCTTCGGCTCGGTTCTGGGAGGAGACCATGCTGGCCCTGCCGCCGCGTTATCGGGCCATCGCCCCAGACCTGC
>JACQYG010000217.1:0-2854 GCA_016208345.1 Chloroflexota bacterium | reverse complement strand
CCAGACCTGCGGGGCTACGATGATACCGAGGCGATAGCCCTGGACGCCGTCAGGGGGCTACGAGATTGGTCCGACGACCTGTGGGCGCTGTCCCAGGCCTTTGGCTTGACCGCTGGCGGCGCCAGGTACCACCTCGTCGGCTGGTCCATGGGAGCGGGGGTAGCCATGCAGTACGCCATTGACCATCCAACAGACCTGGCCTCGCTCACTTTCATTGACCCGGTCTCGCCCTACGGTTTCGGCGGGACCAAGGATGTGGCGGGCACGCCGTGCTACCTGGACTTCGCTGGCTCGGGCGGAGGGACGGCCAACCCCGATTTCGTCAGGTTCCTGGCTACCGGCGAGCGGGGCAGCGATAACCCCAATTGCCCGCGTAGCGTGTTGAACGCTTTTTACTTCAAGCCACCGTTCAGGGCCGCGCCAGAGCGCGAGGAGGTCTTCGTCTCGGCCATGCTCAGCACCCGGGTCGGCGAAGGGTTCTATCCCGGTGATATGGTGCCCTCACCGAATTGGCCCGGCGTGGCGCCGGGAACCAAAGGGATCAACAACGCTATGTCGCCCCGGTATTGCAACCTCAGCGGCTTCGCCAAGATCCAGCCCAAGCCGGACGTGCTGTGGATACGCGGTGGCGACGACCAGATCGTGTCGGATACCTCCCTGTTCGATTTTGGATTCCTCGGCCAACTCGGGGCGGTGCCCGGCTGGCCGGGGATGGAGATCTACCCGCCGCAGCCCATGGTGGGCCAGATTCGGGCGCTATTGGAGGCCTATCGTCGAGAGGGTGGCAAATGGAACGAGGAGGTAGTCGCCGGGGCGGGGCATTCGCCCCATATTGAGAAACCAGAGGAATTCCGTAAGGCCTTTTTCGCGTTCCTGGAAGGGCATCGCTAGCGTGCGCCCAGAGAGCCATTCCCAACGCCGCCCGTGGGGCCTGGGGATTTCCTACTAGAAGCGCAGCCGAAAAGCCGTTTTTACCGCAGAGCCCGCTGAGAGCGCAGAAATAAAAGAAAGATCTTTGCGAGCTCCGCGTTCTCCGCGGTGGGGTTCTCGGCCGCATTTCTAGAAGAAATTGGGGCCTTTTTCAGCCGACACCAGACCGCGCCAGTGAGGTACAATCGAATGTTCAAGAAGGTCCTCGTTGCGAACCGAGGCGAGATCGCCGTCCGGGTGCTCCGGGCTTGCCGGGAGCTGGGCCTGGCCACCGTGGCCGTGTACTCCGACATCGACCGGGGTTGCCTGCACGTGCGCTACGCCGACGAGGCCTACCCCATCGGCCCCGCGCCGGCCCCGGACAGCTACCTGCGTATGGATCGCATCGTCGACGTGGCCAAGAGGGCCAAGGTCGATGCCATCCACCCGGGCTACGGCTTCTTGGCCGAGAACGCTGCCTTCGCCCGGGCCTGCCAGGAGGCAGGCATCGTCTTCGTGGGGCCGGACCCCGGTGCCATCCAGATGGCTGGGGACAAGATCGCCGCCCGGCGCACCATGCAGGCAGCGGGCTTACCGGTGGTGCCGGGCACCGACCGGGCCCTCCTGGACGAAGAGGTGGCACCGGAGGCGGAGAGGATCGGCTACTCTCTTTTGATTAAGGCCGCGGCGGGCGGTGGGGGCAAGGGCATACGCATTGCCTGCCGTCCCGAGGAATTGCCCTCGGCCCTGAGCGCCGCCCGTCGGGAGGCTCAGGCCGCTTTCGGCGATAGCATGGTGTACATCGAACGGGTCGTCACCGGCGCCCGGCATATAGAGTTCCAGATCATGGCCGACCAGCACGGAAGCGTGATCCACCTGGGGGAGCGGGAGTGCTCCATCCAGCGCCGCCACCAGAAGCTCATCGAGGAGGCGCCCTCGGTGGCCCTGACCCCGGAACTACGGGAAGCCATGGGCCAGGCCGCCGTGCGCGCGGCCCGAGCGATTGGCTATTCCAGCCTGGGGACGGTGGAGTTCCTGCTGGATAGGAGCAAGAACTTCTATTTCCTGGAGATGAACACCCGCCTGCAGGTGGAGCACCCGGTCACTGAACTGGTCAGTGGGATAGACCTGGTCAAAGAGCAATTGCGCATGGCCTCAGGCCGGAGGCTGCGCTATCGCCAGGAGGACATTAAGCTGAAAGGTTGGGCCATCGAGTGCCGCATTACCGCCGAGGATCCGTACAACGATTTCTTGCCTTCCATCGGGAAGATCACCGGCCTGTACGAGCCCACGGGGCCCGGCGTCCGGGTGGACTCGGGCATCTATGAGGGGTTTGAGGTCTCTCTCTATTATGACCCGCTGATCGCCAAGGTGGCAGCCTGGGGTGAGAGCCGCGGGGAGGTCATATTACGCATGCGCCGGGCCTTGAACGAGTACCAGGTGGTGGGCGTCAAGACAAATATCCCTTTTCATCAGATGGTCCTGAATAACCTTCGCTTCATCCGCGGGGCCTTCGACACCAGCTTCCTGGAGGCAATGGATCTGGTGAAGGCGAGTCGGGAGGATGACCTCTCCGCCGTCGCTGTGGCGGCGGCGCTATTGGCGAGCCAGAGGCGGCCCACCATGAAGCTGCCTGCTGCTTCCGGTGAACAGCCTTCTCGCTGGAGGTGTGCTGGCCGCTGGGGGGTGGTGCCCAGGTGAGGTACATCGTCAACGTGGACGGCAAAGACATCCCGTTGGAAGTGGCGGAGGACGGCACGGTGAGCCTGGGAGGCCGTGGCCACCAGGTGAGTTTGCAGAGCATCGACGGGGCTCACCTGTTTTCGTTGCTCATTGACAATCGGTCATACGAGCTGTACGTCGAGGAGAAGGAAGGGGAATTCCAGGTCCTCTTGAGGGGTGAGATGCACGTGGCGCGGGTGGGTTCACTAGTAAAGAAAACCCT
>JACQYG010000216.1 GCA_016208345.1 Chloroflexota bacterium | reverse complement strand
GGGCGAGTTGGCGCCGGCGGGCAGGGCCATCATCGCCACCCACTCCCGGCATCCCCGGGCGGCAGACCCCGAGGTGATAGCGGTGGAGGCCAGGCGATATTGCTCTCGGGTCAGCGTCAGCCCGGACGTGGCCACGGCCCTAGCCGCGACCAAAGCGATGGCGGGGATCTCGGACATCATTTGCGTCGCCGGCTCTCTCTTCCTGGTGGCCGAGGCCATCCAGGCAGTTACCGGGGTAGAAGGCGAAAACCACTGACCTCTGCCAATACTTCACGGCCCGACTCGCACCGTCACCAGGATGGCCCGGTCGCCCAGGATGGTCCCTTCCGGGTCGGTCACCGCCAGCCGCCGGCCGGTGGTGGGGTCATACAGGCCCACCTCGATCTGGTAGTCTCCCGGCGGAGCATTGGGTTCGATCCTCACCTCGTAGGGGTCGGGTATCACCTGGCCCGGCAGCCAGTTCGTGGTGGGCAAGGTGCCCTCCACCGGGATACCGTCCTTCTGCCCCCACAGGGGGTTGCCGGTTTTGGGGTTGAACCCTTGGCCCAGGATATGCACGAAGACGGCATAGCTTTGGTCTACGGGCTCCAGGCCTTGCCAGTATAGCGCCAGCCGGATCTTGTCACCGGGCCTGGCAACCAAGGCCGACTCCGCCGGGCTGACCGGCGCTCCTTTGCCTCCGCTTTCGGGCAGGTCGAAGCCCAAGAGCGCGATCTTGCCGCCGAAGGTCAGCTTCAATTCGCGGCTGGGCCACGTTCCGGCCGGGACGCGCGCCAGAGAACCCGGCACGTTCACTTGCACCTGTCGGAGGGGCAGGAAACCCCAGCCCGGCGACTCAAGCGGCGCCATTGTCAGACCCCGCTCGTCGAAGATGTTGGCCCTGACCCAGTAGCGGCCGGGAGCTATCTTGCCGGTAATGGGGATGCTGGCCGCCGCCCGGGCTACTGCTCCCCGTGGCCACCCGGCGCGGCCCGGGCCCAGAGCTACCCTCTCGCTCCGGGCCAGCGGGGGTCCTTCCGGCGTGGCCGCCAGGTCCACCTCCACGCTCAGCGGCCCCATTTCCCCCTGGTTTGCCCTCCAATAGGTGGCAACCCGGGCCACGTCACCGGGGCGAAGGCGCCGAAGCGCCATCTCGTACCCCAGGTAGTCCACCCCATCATATCTTACCGAACCCTGGCCCGCAAGCGCCAGGGCCTCGGGTTTGGCCACCAGATCCACGCTGCGGCCGGCGTCCTTGCTAAAGAGCACCAAGCGTCGGACCCCGAACCGCCACTCACCCAGGCGGGCCAGGCGTTGGCCCAGCCATGTCTCTATGACGTGAGCGGGATCGTGGCGGATGGCGTCCGCACTCACCAGGAGCCAGAGGCCCGAATGCTTGGCCAGAGCCGGTCCCAACAGGAACTCCGCCGAGTCCTCGGCCAGGTCTGCCGCGGCATTGGGTACGCCGTACCAGGGAAGCCTGTCGCGAGAGTGGTAGGCGAAGACCGGCCACTCCGCATCGGTGTCCAGGATGATGGCGTCGTCCCTAGCGGACAAAGCACAGATCGTGCCGGCGATGGACTGAAAGTCGTCAGCCAGAAACCGGGAGTCGTAGTAGCTCTTGAGCGAGTAGCCGGAGAGTGCCAGGAAGGCTGCCAGGCAGACCGCGGCCAGGGGGCGGCTCTTCCGGCCCAGGAGCCCGATGCCCCAGGCCACAAACAGATAGAAAAATGGTGCCAGCACCAGAAGATAGCGCACCGAGACCGGCGGAGTGTAGAACACCGCCCTGGGCAACGAGAGCAGGTAGACCGCCAGCGGTGCCACAAGAAGGGAGAGAAGGAAAAACAGGATGCCCTGGGCCAGCAAGGCCCTCTCAGGAGAACGGTCCGGGGGTGTCTTGACCCACCACCAGAGAAAGACGAGGCCCAGGAATCCGGCCAGGACCATCACTGCTCCGGAGAGCCAGGTGTTCTGTTCCAGCTCTGTGGAAATGCCCGTCCCCATCACCAGCCAGAGCAGTCTCAAGAACTGAGCCAAAGGATAGAATGTTGCCTCAGCCTTCCAGGTCTTCAACCGACCCAGGGCCAGTACCAGCCAGGGAGCATACAGGACGACCAACGCCAGTTGCCCAGACGAGGAGCACCAGTCCCGACAGGTAGTGCGTGCCCAAGGCCAGGTAGCTGGCGATGAGATACCCGGCCCACTGGCGGCGTGACCCACCGTCCTTGATGGCCCAGAAGAAATAAAGCGAGGCGGTGCAGAACATGGCCGCCAGGGCATACATGCGCGTTTCCTGGGACCACCACATAGAAAACCGCGCCGTGGCAGCCAAGAAGGCGGCCAGCAGGCCCACGCCGGGGCCGCCCATCTTCTTGCCTAGCCCGTAGAGCAGCGCTACCGTCAACACGCCACTGGCCACCGATGGAAACCGCGCTGCGAACTCGCTCTCGCCAGCCAGCTTGAGCCAGAAGTAGAGTACCCAATAGTAAATGGGTGGGTGGTTGTCCCCCGCTGTCCAAAGGGAGATGGCCACCAGTCCCTTTCGCGCTGCCCACACCGAGATGCCCTCATCCCACCAGATACTCTGGTCGGCCAAAAGGTATAAGCGCAGGCCGAAGGCCAGAAGCAGCACAGATGAAACGAGCAGGCCGAGCCTATTGACCGGGTCGAAGAATGAGCGACCGCGTCTCACCAGCATCCTCTTCTGCGGAGGTCGCCAGGGGTAGCCCTGCCAATCCACATCAACCTTGATCGGTCAGGATTTCACCACGTTTCTTGTATTGTAGTCCAAAAGATGGTAGAATACAACCCAAGGAGGGATTACCATGGGCGCCAAGGCCTACGTGCTGGTGAACACCGAGGCCGACAAGACCTCCAGTGTGGTGATCGCCCTGCGCTGCACACCAGGGGTCACTACGGCCGATGCCATCACTGGCCCCTATGACGTGGTGGCCGCAATGGAGGGAGCCGACGTAAACGCCGTCGGCAAGGTGGTCCTCAATGACATCCGGGGCATTCCCGGAATAAGGGCCACTCTCACCTGCTTCGTCGTCCAGGTGACCTAACAGGAACGGCCAGCAGACCACCGGCCTGCCATGTCGTATTCTTTCCGTCCGTTCATAGCCGTGTCACATTACCCTAAGCATCATCCAGGACTACCGTTGCCTGCTTCCCGGGAATGACTAGAGAGGAAAGGAGGGAGTGAGGAGCTATGGCCTATAAGATCACCGACGAGTGCATCGCCTGCGGCGCGTGTGTGCCGGAATGCCCCAACGACGCCATCAGCGAGGGCGACCCCATTTACATCATCGATCCCAACAAGTGCACCGAGTGCGTGGGGTTCTTCGATGAGTCTCAGTGTGCCCTGGTCTGCCCAGTAGCTTGCTGCGTGCCGGATCCGGCCCATGTCGAGTCCAAGGACGAGCTCATGGCCAAGAAGAAGCGCCTGCATCCCGAGTAGACCCGGACGAGTCCAGCGTTGCTGCCGCGTTGGAATCCCAACGCGGCAGCTTTTATCGGAGGGATTTTTAATGAAAATCTCAGCCTATGTCTTTGTGGAGTGCTCGCAGGACCCGGCAGAGGTGGCCCGGGGGCTTAGCAAGGTAGCAGGTGTTGT
>JACQYG010000215.1 GCA_016208345.1 Chloroflexota bacterium | reverse complement strand
CGTACCAGGTTCACGTCTGGAGCCAACGGGAGCAGCAACGCCGGTATACCCAATTGATGGCCCTGGTTTGACTCTTCACCATCGGCGCCAATGCCGATTTTGCCCGGCCAAGCCAGATGCCTGGGATCCTCGGTGAGCCCCTCTTCGTGACCAATGACCAGGAGGCACGGCTGCTCAAAGAAAAGGCGGTCTTGGAGGCGGTCGCCAAAGGCTATTTCGACGGGATCGTGTCCTACTCCGCCGACCGATCCTTCGACGCCACCCTGCGACTGATGGTTGACCCGTTCAACCGATACCCGGAGTAACCGGGCTATCCTGGCCTGGCGGATGGCACACCGCCGCCTCTTGCCTGCCGCTGGCGCTGGGCCTCGAAGAGCATGAGCGAGCAGGCTACGGCCGCGTTCAGGGACTCCGTGGTGGCTTCCATAGGTATGGACACCCTGATTTGGGCCAATCGCCTGGCCTCACGGCAGGCGCCCTGTGCCTCGCTGCCGATAATCAGAACCGAGGGCAGGTTCCAGTCTACATCGCAGTAGGGTGTATTGCCTTGGGGGTCAGCCAGTAGCACGCGCCAACCTGCCAAGACTCTGGCTATGTCCTCCCAGGTCATCCGGGGCCGCACGTCCAGGTGAAAGTGTGCGCCCATGGCGGACCGCACCACCTTGGGCCCATAGGGGTCCACCGTGCCCGAGGCGAAGAGCACGGTTTTGGCACCGGTGGCCCAGGCCGATCGCAGGATGGTCCCCAGGTTGCCGGGATCTTGCAATCCGTCTATGACCAAAACCGGGTTTCCGGCCAGCGGGCCGAGGCTGGGCTTGGGGATGGGTAGCACGGCCAGGGCCCCCTGAGGGGTAACGGTTTCGGCTGCGTATTCCAGGACTTGTTCTGAGACCTCTTCTGCCGTGTGTCCGGCTAATCCGGCCAATAGCCTTCTGCCTCGGGGGGTCTGCCCTAAAAGGGCGCTATTAAACAGCACCATTTTGGGACGTATCCCGGCACCCAGGGCCTCCTCCATCAAGCGGATCCCCTCGATAACAAAACACCCCTCCCGCTGGCGGGATGGGTGTTCATAAAGGGAGCGAATGTATTTGACCTTGGGGTTGGCGGTGCTGGTGATCATCGGCACACCGGATTCCCGTTTAGCCGTTGGCCTTCGCTATGTCCACCAGCCGCCCAAAGGCCTGAGGGTCGTTTACCGCCATGTCGGCCATGGTCTTTCGATCCAGTGCCACTCCAGCCCTGGCCAGGCCGGCGATCAACTTGCTGTAGGTTAGCCCCGCCAGGCGCGCTGCCGCGTTGATGCGCGCGATCCACAGGCGCCGAAAGTCGCGCTTTCGGTCCCGGCGATCGCGGTAGGCGTAGGCCAGGGATTTGAGCAGCGATTCGTGCGCTGGGCGATATAGCGAGCGTTTGGTGCCCTTGTGTCCTTCGGTTGCTTTCAGGACCTTCTTGTGCCGCTGGTGAGCGGGGACACCCCGTTTGACTCTCGGCAATTCTCAACCTCCATCAATAGTTGGCTAAGCTAATCGTCCTCACAAAAAACTGGCCTGAGGCCAGTTTTCCGCAATGCAGGCGTAAGGGTTCGACCTATGCCCGGCTACGCCCCGTAGGGCAGGAGGCGCCTGACGCGGCTCTCGTCCGCCGGGCTCACCGGATGCATCTCGTCGTATTCGCCCTTGACCCGCGATGCCTTATTCCGCCTCAGGTGGCTTTTTCCACCTCGGGTGCGCATCAGTTTGCCGCTTCCGGTGATGGTGAACCGCTTGGAAGCGGTCTTGCTGGTTTTCATCTTGGGCATGTGACTCCTCATTATTTGGCAGATACAGAATTACGTGAACAGAGCAAGTCCTGAAGGCGAGAACCAAACGGCGAAGTGGCGAGGAGCCGCTCTGGGCCTGCTCACCTGGCCTGGGCGGGGCCTTGCTTGGCTGCCACGGGGCTCAGGATCATGGTCAGGTTGCGGCCCTCCATGAGAGGCGCCCGCTCCACCACCGCCATCCCGCCCAGGTCCCTGGTCACCTGGTCCAGGATATCTCGTCCCAGGTCAGCGTGAGTGATCTCGCGGCCTCGGAAGATCACCGTAACCTTGACCTTGTCCCCGTCTCTCAGAAAGTTCTGGATCAGCCTGGTTTTAAAGGCCAGATCGTGATCATCGATCTTAGGCCTGAGCCGCATTTCCTTTAGCGAGACGACCTTTTGGCTCTTCCTGGCTTCTCGTTCCCTCCGAGCCTGCTCGTAGCGAAACTTGCCATAGTCCAGCAAGCGGCACACCGGCGGCTCCGCCGTGGGTGCCACCTCCACCAGATCCAGGCCGTGTTGCTGTGCGATCTGCAGCGCCTCCGGAACAGTGATGACGCCTATTTGCTCCCCAAGGGGACCAATCAGGCGAACCTGCTTTGCCCGGATCCTATCGTTGACGCGCAGGTCTTTTGTGATGTTCTACCACCTCGCTAAAAGAAAAACTGCCCCATGGGGCATTTGCGGCGCCAAATATACCATAACGGGAAATAGAAGTCAACTGTTTGGCCGAGGCGGACCTAAACCCGCACATGGAGAAGCACAACTGTCTGAAACGAGACTTGAGTCCTCAATGTAGACGGGTGGGCAGAGTGGTTCGCAGGGGCATATTTCTCAGCCAAAACGGCCATTTATATCCGGAAGAGAGGACGCAGCTTGACAAAGATGTCTGGCTGTCATATTCTTTCCGGGCACCAGCGGCACCGGCGTGTCGTTGTTGCGCGGGGGATTTCATTATTGGTAAAGATGGGTAGCAGCCCAATGGTCTCATAAGCAGGCTGTTCATATTATCAAGTTGGAGGAGGTACATGGCGCTACTCGTTCGCAACGGGCTGGTGGTGAGCGATCCCTGCGCTGGGGAGTACCTGGAGGGAGTTTCCGTCCTGCTGGAGGAGGGCCGGGTCCAGGCCCTGGGTGCCGACCTGCCGACTGGCGTGGCAGAAGTCCTGGACGCTGGTGGTTGCCTGGTCCTCCCGGGCATCATCGACGCCCATACTCATCTTTATGGGAGTCTGGCCCTAGGTATGCCCTTGAAGGAGAGCCTGCCCCAGAACTTCGTGGAGGTATTGCAGAAGATCTGGTGGCGGTTGGACAAGGCCCTGACCCTCCCGGACGTTTACGTATCTGCCCTGGTGGGCGGCATCGCCTCACTGAGGCATGGCGTTACGACCATCTTCGATCACCACGCGAGTCCCAGGTGTCCGACGGGCTCTTTGGACCAGGTGGCTCGGGCCGTGGGGCAACTGGGCCTGCGGGCCTGCCTGGCATACGAAGTCTCGGACCGAGACGGCCCGGCCTCCCGGGATGCCGGGATCGAAGAGAACCGCAGCTTCATTCAGCGGTGCCAAGAGAAGAGGGACACTATGCTAGGCGGGCTCTTTGGGCTTCATGCCGTGTTCACATTGTCTGACGCTACCCTGGCCCGCTGTCAGGAGATAGGCCGGGGGTTGGGGACTGGCTTCCACCTGCATGTGGTTGAGCATCGCACCGAACTGGAGAGGTTCCGGGCGGAACATGGTATGGGCGTGGTGGAGTATCTGGAGCGGGTGGGGATCCTGGGCCCGGGCACTATTGCCGCCCACACCGTGCACGTCGACGACCGGGACATCGGGCGCCTGCGTGTCACCTCGACCTATACCGCCCACAACCCCAAGTCCAACATGGGCAATGGTGTGGGCATCTCGCCGGTGACTAAGCTCCTGGCCGGAGGTGTCAAGGCGTGCTTGGGCTCCGATGGCTACTGTGACATGCCTCACGAGATGGTCACGGCCCCGCTCTTGCAGAACCTGGGCCAGGCCAACCCCAGCGGTTTCTCCGGTGCCGACGTGCTGACCATGGTCTATAAGTACAACGCCGCCCTGGCATCCCAGACTTTTGGGCTGCCTTTTGGAAAGATCGCCCCAGGGTTCGCCGCCGACCTCATCCTGGTGCCCTACGACCCCCCTACCCCCCTGGAGAGTGGCAACCTGGCCAGCCACCTTCTGGCAGCCCTGAGTGCCAGGAGCCCTAGCGCGGTGGTGGTGAACGGGAAGGCCGTGGTCCGGGTGCATCGCGCTTGCCACAACGGGCTGAATGATGTAGAATGCAACGCTATGACGCCGTGAGTCAGAAGGAAGCGGGGTGACTGGGTCTGGATGACCCGGCGATCGCTTGAAGCAACGGCATTCCTTGTGAGGTGAGATCATGACCAAAACGGCGAAGATAGTCCCGGGTCCTACCTATCAGGAGATGCTGGACCCTAACAAACTCCCGGCAGCCGTGCGTGCCCAGGCCCTGAAAGCCCAGGTAACCAATGAGCTGGACCCTTTGAACCTCTTTAACATCACCTGGAGGCGACCTGACGGCCGCATTAATGCCTTGTTGTTCCCTAAGGAACTCACCGGGGTCAAGGCCAACATCATTGTCATGCTGGGGAAGGACCTCCCCTCCGGCAGCCATAAGGTGGGCCCGGCCTACACCACCCTCATCGAGGGCGAGGTGGCGGGGGAGATCGCCCCCGGGAGCCATACCATTGTGGGTCCCTCCACCGGCAACTTCGGCATCGGCACCGCCTACGTGGCCCGGCTCAAGGGTTACCAGGCCCTGGTGGTCATGCCAGATAACATGAGCCAGGAGCGCTATGAGCGCATCAAGAAGTACGGCGGCGAATTGGATCTTACGCCGGGTACCGAGAGCGACGTGATTCTGACCCTGGAGCGCACCCACCGCACCTACATTCCCAACCCTAAGTACAAGGTCCTGGCCCAGTTCGAGCTCTTGCCTAACTATCGCTTCCATCGCTACGTCACCGGCAGGAGCGCCCTGGAGGTGGCCCGGGGGTTCGGCAATGGCCGCATCGCCGTCTTCGCCTCTGCCCCCGGCTCCGCCGGCACCATCGGCGCTGGAGACGAGATCAAGACCGTCTACCCGGAGGCCATAGTGGCGGCGTTGGAGCCCCTGCAGTGTCCCACCCTGTACAACAATGGACAGGGGCAGCATCGCATCGAGGGTATCGGGGACAAGATGGTGACCCTGATCCACAACATCCTGACCACCGACTACGTGGTGCTCATCCACGACGATGATTGTGTCAAGGGTTTAAAGGTCATCCAGGATGGGAGCCAGGTGCTGGCCCGGCGTTTTGGCCTGTCTCCCCAGACGGCCACGTCCCTGGTGGGGATCTTCGGCATCTCCGGGATATGCAACGTATTGGGAGCGATTATGATGGATCTGGAGCGACGCGCCGGGCCGATAACCCCGGCTGTCCTGGGCCAGTGGGCGGAGGAGATCTTCCCGGGGGCGACCACCGAGCACATCCTGGACGTGCAGGTCAAAGAGCAGAAGGAACGTCTTTTCCAGCAGAAGGAAGAGGTTTGGAGCAAATTCGGCTATTCTAAAGCCTACCTGGACTCCATGAAGTCTCAGGCTTTCTGGGATAGGGAGTACGAACTGATCCACCGGTTCGACCCGAAGATCAAGGCCCTGCGGGAGAACGTCTAGGCCACCGGCGCTATTCGCCGGGCTAACAGAGGCCCCTGCTTTCGCGGTTCAAGCAGGGGCCTTTTGGTGCTCTAGGAGGGTGGTTCTTTACCTATTCTCCCAGAAGAGGTACCATTGGTTGTTGGTGTTGTTTCCCTCCACTTGATGGGCGGAAGTGCTGGTGCCCCAGAGAAATCCCTCCGGGAAACGGAGTGCTTTGTTCATGAACCTCTCCGAGCTGTTTTCCATGGCCTCTGGCTTGGCCCATGTACCACGTACCACCGGCGGACCGCTGGGGTAAGCTTGAAATCCCCGGCCTTTTTAAGTATAATGGTGCCTGGGGCCCTTAGCTCAACGGCAGAGCACTCGGCTCATAACCGATCGGTTACAGGTTCGAGTCCTGTAGGGCCCACCATTTCCCTGAGTCCAGCCCCGTTTGCTATCCCCGACTCTGAAAACGAGCGCAAATTGGAGGTCCCACCATGCTTGTCGGCGAAAAGGTGATTCTGAGGGCTATCGAGCGATCTGATATCCCCCGCTTCGTCAAATGGTTCAATGACCCTGAGGTAATCCGCTTCCTGGCGATGCACGTGCCTCTGTCAGTCGCGGCAGAAGAAAAATGGTTTGAGCGGCAGTTGGAGGACAAAGATACCAGGGTCCTTGCCATCGAGACCAAGGACGGGGTGCACATCGGCAACCTGGGGCTCCATAACTTTAACTACCGGGATTCCCACGCTGAGCTGGGCATTGCTATTGGCGAGAAAGAATACTGGGGCCAGGGATATGGCACCGATGCCATTCGCACGGTCCTGAAGTGGGCATTTGGCGAGTTGAATTTGAACCGCGTATTCCTCCGGACTTATCCGTTTAACCCCCGGGCTATCCGGTGCTACGAGAAGTGTGGCTTCGTAATCGAGGGACGCCTACGCCAGGCCATCTACCGTGACGGCCAATATCACGACGAGATCGTGATGGGAGTGCTGCGGGATGAATTTCTTGGAGCGGGGAGGTAGCTCCAAAGGCCATCACCCTTGGCCGGGCACCAGGCTAAGCAGGACCTGGGCGAGTTTCTGCGGGTTATGGCGGGTGGGCCGCTTTTCCTCCACCACATCAGCGGTGATGACGCGCACGCCCAGCCCGGCCAGGGCCTCCGGCCCTCCCCCAAGGGAGTCCACGTGCCATTCTGGCGGCATGGGCACCACCCGGTCATTGATGACCACGTAGTCGAAGAGGTTCTTGCCGAAGTGCTCCTGCAGGGTTCTTACGTGATCGCGCGCCTTGTAGCCGTCGGTCTCACCCGGCTGGGTGGCCACGTTGCAAACGTATACCTTCCTCCCCCGAGCTGCCTTGATGGCCTGGGTGATGTCCTCCACCAGCAGATTGGGCATGATGCTGGTATAGAGGCTGCCTGGCCCAATGACGATGAGCTCGGCCTCCTCAATGGCCTTCAGGGCCTCGGGATAGGCCCGGGCGTCGGCAGGGCGCAGGTATACCCGCTTGATGGGGGCGGGTCCGTGCGGTATCTGGGACTCGCCTTCGATGGTGGAGTCGTCGTCCAGCTCGGCGCAGAGGACCACGTCCTCCAATGTAGACGGAAGTATCTGCCCCCTCACCGCCAGGACGCGGCTGGATTCGTGTAGGGCCCGTTCAAAGTTACCGGTGATGCCGGACATGGCGGCGATGAAGAGGTTGCCGAAGCTATGGCCGTTCAGGCCCTCGCCCTGGTCGAACCGGTACTGAAACAACTCCGTCACCAGGGGCTCGGCCTCGGCCAGGGCGGCGATGCACTGGCGAAAGTCGCCCGGCGGCAGCACCCCCAGCTCCCGGCGCAGGCGCCCGGAGCTGCCCCCGTCGTCGGCCACGGTGACGATGGCGGTGATATTGGAGGTATACGCCTTGATGCCCCGCAGCAGGGTGGAGAGGCCGGTGCCGCCGCCGATGGCCACGATGCGGGGGCCCTTGCCCAACTGCCGGTAGCGGTAGACGATGTCCGCCAATCCGTTCTGGCCGCTGGGAGGAAGCAGGGGCGCCAGGAGAGAATGGCTGAGCCTCCACAGGGCTACGCCGGCGAAGACGGCACCGACAGCCAGGAAGAGAAGGCCTCGGAGCCGGCGATCCACAAACTGCAAGGTCACCCAGTACGCCGACTCTGGAAATGGCTGGGTGCGGTAGAGGTGGGTCATGATGTAGGCCACACCCAGGCTCAGGCACAAGATACCCACCAGAAGCAGCGCCAGCCACCTCTTGACGTGCATCCCGGGCCGCAGCCACTTAAGGAAACCGTCTGGCGTCATTCTCTCTCAGTTACCTGAATCAGCTTCACTAACTCCGCGGCCACGCGCTCCGGGACGTGGCGTACCGAATCCTGTTTCTCCCACAGGGTCCTTTTGCCGGCGGTGGCATCCACGAAATCAGCCAGCACGGGGGTGATCCCCATGTCCTGGATCCGTTGTACCTCTTGGGGATGCGGCTCCAGCAGGTAGACCCCGTCCTCGGCGTACTTGCGCCGGAGCTCTTCTGAAGGCGAGCCCGAGTTGAGCAAGGCGTAATCGACGGCACCGGAGCCCAGATAGTTCAGGACCTCGCCCACGTGTTGGGACAGGCTCAAGCCGTCGGTCTGGCCAGGCTGGGTGGTGGTGTTGCACACGTAGACCCGGACGGCTCTGGATTCTACGATGGCCTTGGCCACCCCTTTTACCAACAGGCAGGCGATGACCGTGGTGTAGAGGCTCCCGGGCCCGATGGTGATGAGATCGGCCTCTTGGAGAGCACCCACGCAGTCCCGGTACGCCTCGATGTCTGGGTGTTGTAGGAAAACACGCTTGATGGGCGGTTTGTTCAGGGCCCGGACGTTGAACTCCTCATGGACGACGGTGCCATCTAATAGCTCGGCGCACAGGTGGGTGCTGTACAGGGTCACCGGCAGCACCCGGCCGGTGAGCTGGAGGAGGCGGGTCGCCTCTTTGACCGCCAGCTCGAAGCTGCCGGTCATCTGGGTAAGGGCGGCCAGGAACAGGTTGCCGAAGGCCATGCCGTCCAACTCGTGCAGCTTCTCGCTGGAGAACCGGTGCTGGAAGAGTTGCTTGAACACCGGGTCCCCGTCCGACAGCGTCACCAAAGCGTTGCGGATGTCGCCGGGGGCGGGGACGTTCATGGCGATACGGATCTTGCCGGTGGAGCGACCGGAATCGGTCACGGCGATGATGCCGGTGATCTGCTTGGTATAGGCCTTGAGGCCAGCCATGACCTGAGATGCGCCACAGCCACCGCCGATACAGACCGCTTTGAAGTTTTCTTTCATCTGTTCACCAGTGAATGAGCCAGTCCGGCGTTGGGGCAAGAACATTTCCGGCGCCGGCGTCCGTCTGCCTCAGGGGCCCAAAGGCCTGGCGTAGTATAACAGATAAGACCCATCGCCGCAAGGTACGTGCGGCGCCCGCTCAGTTGCGCCCGCCACCGCGGTTCGGTATAATTGCGGAGCGTGCCACATCTGGATTGATTGGAGTGCGCTGCGCCATGAGCTTCCGCCGTCATTCCCGCACCAATTGGCCCTTGATCGTGCTGATCCTGGCCCTCATGGTAGCCTCAGGCTATCTGGCCTACACCAAAGTGGTGGTTAAGCGCATCGAAAGCCCCCCCACACCAGCCCCCACTCCAACCATTTCCGACGGCTCCAAGGAATTTGCCCGGGCCCAGGAGCTGTTTCGCCAGGGCAAGTTGGAAGAGGCGCTCTCCGCCTATCAGGAGGCGGCCAGCGCGGCCTCCCAGGGGTCCTCAGAGCTGTCCGACCTGGCTTCGGCCCTGGCCACTCAGGGCAAGATGGCGGAGTCCCAGGCCCGGCGCCAGGAGGCCCATCAGGCGGTGGTCAGAGCGGTATCGGCCTACGCTGGCCTGGGGAAGGTGCTGGTGTTGCGAGGCCGTTACGGCGAGGCTGTTGAAGCCTGCAACAAGGCCCTGGCTCTGGACGATAAGTCGTACGAGGCCCAGGCGGTGCTGGCCATGGCTTACGATTGGGATGGGGATTATGAGCGGGCGGTGACGGCGGCCCAGCGGGCTATCGAGCTCAAAGCGGATTACGCCGAGGCCTACGCTTACCTGGCGGAGGCCTATGCCGACCAGTTTCGCTTTGACCAGGCCCTGGCGGCTAGCCTGAAGGCGGTGGAGCTAAACGCCAAGAGCTACGATGCTCAGCGCAATCTGGGGTACGTACTGGAAAAGAAGGCCAACTACGACGGGGCAGTAGTACGTTACCAGAAAGCCATTGAGCTGGCGCCCAACCTGAGCTACCTGCACCTGGGCCTGGGCAAGAACTACCGGGCCCTGGGCAAATACACCGAGGCGGTGGCTGCCTTTCAAAGGGCCACGGAGGTGGACCCCAAGAACCCCGAAGCCTTCGACTGGCTGGGGAGGGGACACTTCGACCAGCGCAATTACGAACTGGCCCTCCAGAGTTTCGAGAAGGCGCTGGAGCTTCAGCCCAGATATGCCCTGGCCCAAGGGCACATCGGCTGGGTCTATTATTTCGCGCCTACCAAGGACTATGCCAGGGCCGCCGAGGCCTTTAAGAAGGCTTTGGAGATGGGCGGCCTGGATCAGGCTCGAACGGCGGAGTTCCAGGCCGAGCTGGGACTGTCCCTAGCTTATCAGGGAAAATGCAAGGATGCCCGAGCTGCCTTGAAAAAAGCCCAGGAGCTATTGGGCGTCGTCTCCGACCCCGATCTGGTCGAGGCTGTAGCCAAAGGGTTCAAACTGTGCGAGGGAAAGTGAACCTCTAGAGTGGCAGCTTGGGCTGGAGGGGAGGCCTCTTTATCTCCAGCTCCTCGGCGGTGGGCAGGAGGGCCCGTCCCCGGGGCGGAGCTGGAGGTGTTTCCGGTGGCTCTGGCTTAGGCGCCCGAGTTGGCCTGGATTGTGCCGGAGGCTTTTTCGCGAGGGCTTTGACTCTCTTGGGCTCCGGAGCAGGCTTGGGAGGTGTGGAAAGTTTTTTCGCCGGTTTTACGATTAGCTCAGGCGACTGTGAGGCTTGGGTGGACTTTTTCGCCTTGACCGGCGCAGCCTGGGCTGGCTTCTTTACTGGTAAAGAAACTGGCTCGGCCAGCCCCTCCAGCCCGGACCTCTTGGGCAGGATCATCCCTGGCGGACTGGGGCGATCCCTCTTGGCAATGGAAGCGGCTACTTTAGCCTTCCCAGAGCCCTCTGTCTCTCTCCCCTTCTTTATTTCCCGGAATTCCTTGAACCCCGGTCCTCTCCTGCTTTCCCTCTTCTCCTTTTCTCCCTTCTTTCCCCCGGTTTCCCCCCGTTCCCTGTGTTCCACTCCCTCCCTGGTCTCACGGCTCTCCAATCTGGCTACGGCCACCAGTTGATCGCCCTTCTCCAGCTCGGCTACGGGCTCGCCGACGGTGTCGCGGCTCTTCAGGGGCACCTGGCCGGCGGCTATGCGAGTCACGTGGCCCAGAGAGGAGACCAGGGCGAGCTCGTCGCTCTCGTCTATCACCCAAGCCGCTACAATATCTCCGGACTCAGGCCTTTTGGAGAACCGTGTCGCCACCACACCTCTGCCGTCGCGGCCCTGAGTTGGGTATTCGTCCAGGGCCGTGCGTTTGGCGTGCCCCCGGGCGGTAACTATGAGGAGCTCACCCCCGGCCCGGGCTACATCCAGGGCCACCACCTCTTCGCCCTTGTCCAGGTTGATGGCCCGAACCCCGCCGGAGCCCCGGCCTGAGGCCCGCACCTCGCTCGCAGGGAAACGGATGGCCTGCCCATGGGCGGAGACCAGGATCAACTGGTCGTTCTCCTGCATCATAACAGCGCCTGCCACCTGGTCACCACCCTCCAGGTCTATGAAGTTCAGGCCCCCGCCTCGGGCCGAGAAGATCTCCTGCGCCGCCACGCGCTTCACCTTGCCTAGGCGGGTGGCCGCGACGAAATAGTCCTCGGCATTGGCTTCCCGGAGGGCTAGGAGGCCGACGACGTCCTCCTTAGGCTCCAGGGAGATCAGGTTGCTCAGGGGGAGGCCCTTGGGCTGACGCCCTACGTCCGGCAGGGCATGGCACTTGGCTCCGAAGACCCGGCCTTTGCTCGAAAAGAAGAATACGTTGTCGTGATTGTTGGCCACCAGGAGAAGGTGGTCCGGATCTTGTTCCTTAGCAGGTGAGATGGCCTTGGTGGCCCGTCGCCGAGGCTGCTCATATAGCCAGCGCTTCACGTAGCCTTTTTGGGTGACTGCCACCACCACTTCCTCATCGGCGATGAGGTCTTCCTCGGTGAACTCCCTGGCCTCCTCCGCCCGGATGCGAGTGCGGCGGGGGTCGCCGTACTTCTCCTTGAGTTCCAGGATCTCGGCCTTGATGGTCTGGTAGATCTTTTTAGGGTGGGCCAGCAGGTCCTCCAGGTGGGCGATGAGCTTCCTGGTCTCGGCCAGCTCCTCCTCGATCTTCCGGCGCTCCAAGGCCGCCAGGCGCCGGAGCTGCATATCCAGAATGGCCTGGGCTTGGATCTCGGTTAGGTTGTAGTGCTTCATCAGGCCGGTCTTGGCAGCCTCGGCGTCCCGGGAGCCGCGGATCAGGGCGATGACCGCGTCCAGGTTGTCCAGGGCGATGCGCAAGCCCTGTAGCACGTGGACCCGGCCCCGAGCTTTTCCCAGCTCAAACTGGGTGCGGCGAGTGATGATCTGGTGGCGGTAGTCGAGGTAGTGCTGCAAAAGACGCTTAAGCGTGAGCACCCGGGGCTCGCCGTCCACCAGGACCAGGAGGTTCACGCTAAAGGTAGTCTGCATGGCGGTCAGCTTGTACAGGTTGTTCAGCACCTGCTGGGGCTGGGCCTCCTTACGCAGCTCGATGACGATGCGCA
>JACQYG010000214.1 GCA_016208345.1 Chloroflexota bacterium | reverse complement strand
TCATCGATGTACTGCCCCACCGCCCTCAAGATGTCTTGGTAGTCGGTGCGCTTTAATCCAAGAAAGAGGCTCCGCATCTGTTTCTCCCCCGGGTGTGGCTTCAGCGCCGCATGCCGTCCAGGCGGCGGAACTCGGTGATCAGCTCCTGCAACTCTTCCAAGGAAATGGTATACGTCTCCAGCGCATCCTGATAGCCCTCGCTGGTAGACACGGTGGCTGTCCCCTGGACCACCACGCCGCCTTCCACCTGCAACACGCACACGTTCTTGAACCTGTGGCGGTCCATATAACGGCCCACCGCCCGCATCAGGTCTTCGTTGCTGATCATAGCTGAAGCCATGGGTCCTGGCATGTGACCTCCCCTCGCTATCGCCCCATCCTCAAGAGCCGCCGGACCTTGTTGACTGCCCGTCGCGGGGAGGCGTATCGCCGGACCAGGTGGCGCACCTGGCGGCGGACCCGGTTCGGGAGCGTGCGCCTCTCCGATTCCTCCAGGGCCCAACGCAGGAACTCATAGTCCTGGCCCTTGATCTTGGTCTCCGTTGGATTGCGCCGATAGCTGTCGTGGCTGGTGATCAGCGATAGGTCGTGCTCGATGCAGTAATCGTACAGGTCGCTGCCCGGATGGGGGGTGTAGAACGCCGGGCTATAGTAATCCGGGTCGATCTGCTGCATCATGGAGACGGTGTCCAGGACCTCTTCCTTGGTCTCGGTGGGGATGCCGAGCATGTAGTTGGCCCAGATGGCCACCCCGTACTTCTTGCAGATACGCGCCGCCTCTAGGTTTACCTTACGGGTGGTCCCTTTGCGCAGGAAGCGCAGCACCCGGTCGTTCCCGCTCTCGAAACCGATGAAGTACCCCTTGAGCCCGACCCCGGCCATCAAGGCCACCATGTCCGGGTGGCGGACGATGATGTCGGCCCGGCTCTGGCAGAAGAAGGGCTCTTTGAACCCGGCCTCCCGGTACCGGGCGCAGAACTCCGCCACCCACCGGCGGTCCTCGGTCAGGCAGTCATCGTGGAACATGAAGCTCCGGAAGTGGTACCTGGCGCGCAGCTCCTGCAGCTCGGCGACGACGTTCTGCGGGCTGCGCCGGCGGACCTTCTTGCCGAAGATGATGCTCTCCGCGGGCTTGCAGAAGCTGCAGTTATAGATACAGCCCCGGCCGGCGATGATGGTCAGGAAGGGTGGGGGTAGCTCTTCGATGAAGGGCACCTCCGGAGAATCCAGGCGATAGCCAAACCTTCGCCATTCGTCCAGGAACAGGCTGCGGTCCGCAAAGGGCAGGGCATCCAGATCCGGCATCTCGCCGTGAAGCACCCGCTCCCCAGGGTCACTTCCACCCTGCAGGGCTTGGAGAAGCCTCGAGAACGTGATCTCGCCCTCGTGGGTGACGATGTAGTCGATCTTCTGGTTGGCCGCCACCTCGCCCAGGGCCAGGGTGGGATGAGGCCCGCCCACCACGGTGACGATCCGGGGGTCCAACTCCTTGACGATGTCCACCGCGCGCATCACCGGGTTGAAATCCACGCTCATCATGGTGAGGCCCACCACATCGGGACGGCGGCGGGCCAGCTCGGCCCGAAAATGCTCCCAGCTCTTCAAGGCCCGCAGGTCGATCAGGTCTACGTCGAACCCCTTGCTCTTGGCGTATGCGGAAATGTAGGCCAGGCCATGGCTGACCCAACCGGCCTCCATGCCCTGTCCCAGGCAATCGAAGCCATACCCGGCTATGCCGGCATAGATCAGGGTGGTTTTCATATGATCCCGACCTTGCTGTGATCCCCCAACATCATCTTGTAGGCCTTGGGCTTCACCGGAGACCTGGTGATCTCAACGTTCCTGCCGATGAGGCTATCCTCGATGCGGTGATGGACGTCCACGATCTTGCAGTGTTCCAGCACGATGCTATGCTCGACCTCGCTGTCCTGAAGCAAACAATCGTGATAGATGGAGGTGAAAGGCCCGACGTATGAGTTCACGATCCTGGTGCGCTCCCCGATGATGGCCGGGCCCCGCACCGTGCTGTTCACTATCTGGGCATCCTTCTCGATGACCACCTTGCCGTTCACGTGAGAAGCCGGGTCCACGGACCCGCGGTTGTCGGGCTCGATGATCTCTAGCACCAGGCGGTTCGCCTCCAGCATATCCTCCATCTTGCCGGTGTCGATCCACCAGCCGGACAAGATCTGAGGGGAGACCTTGTACCCCAGGTCAATGAGGGCCTGAATGGCCTCCGTGATCTCCAGCTCGCCCCTCCAGGAGGGCCTGATCCGGGCGATGGCCTCGAAGATGTGGCGATCGAACATGTATATGCCCACCAGGGCCAGATCAGACACGAACTCCTTGGGCTTCTCCACCAGCCGGACCACCGAGCCGTCCGGCGCCAACTGGACTACCCCGAACCGCTGAGGGTTGGGGTCTTTGGCGAGTAGTATCTGACAGTTGACGGCGTTGCAGCGAAAGCTCTCCACCAGCGAGACGATGCCATCCCGGATGAAGTTGTCCCCCAGGAACAGGACGAAGCGCTCCTCCCCCAGGAAATCCCTGGCGATCTTGACGCCGTGGGCGATGCCCAGGGGCGCCTCCTGAACGATGTAGGTAACCCTGGCCCCGAAGCGGGAGCCGTCGCCCACCGCGGCCTGGATCTGATCCCTGGTATCGCCCACGACGATGCCGATGTCCGTGATCCCCGCTTCCACCAGGTCCTCTATGGCGTAGAACAAAACCGGCTTATTGGCCACCGGGACCAATTGCTTCGCGCCGGTGTAGGTTAGGGGACGAAGCCTTGTCCCCTTGCCCCCGCTCAGGATCAATCCCTTCATTCGACTCTCCCCTGCCGCTATGCCGAACGAAAGACCCACGCCCAGTATACCTTCTCCACGACGGCCTTGTCAAGGCGAGAAACCCAGGGCATTAGCCAGCCGGATCAGGTGTGGGCCGTACAAGAGTGCCCCTACCAGCACGGCGGTGCCAGCGGTTACCAACACGGCTCCGGCCGCCACGTCCTTGGCCGCTTTGGCCAGGGGGTGATGGTCCGGGTGAACCAGGTCCATTAACGTCTCCACCGCGGTGTTGAAGAGCTCGGCGGAGAGGACCAGCCCGATGGTCAAGCACAGTATGGCGAGCTCCACCAGGGCCATCCCCAGGGCGAGGCCCAGGCCCACCGCCAACACCGCGGCCAACAGATGGAGGCGGAGATTGCGCTGGGTCCTCCAGGCGTCCACCAGCCCGGAAAAGGCATGGTGAAAGCTCCGGAGCAAGGCAGGACCTCTCATCGAATGATTCTCTTTAACCTTTAAGAAAGCAGGATAGGGCCGCCAGGATGCCCTCTTCTCTCCAGCGCATGCGCTCCCAATCTTCCTGGCGCTGATGATCGTACCCCAGGAGGTGCAGGAGGCCATGCACGATCAGGTAGGCCATCTCGCGTTGCAAGGAGTGGCCGTACTGCTGCGCCTGTTCCTGAGCTCGAGGATAGGAGATCACGATGTCACCCAGGTGCAGGAGACCGTCGGGCGGCGCCACAAAAGGGTCACCCTGGGGAGACAACAGAGGGAAGGATAGGACATCGGTGACCGCGTCTACCTGGCGAAAGGTGCGGTTCAACTCCTGGAGGCGCTCATCGCTGGTGATGGTGAGGCATAGCTCGGCTGGCGGGACCTTCTCCTGAGCCAGGGCCTGGTGGAGGACCTGTCTCAGGAAACGGCGGTCTATGATCCCCCGGTAGGCATCGTCGATCTGTAGCTCCACGTGCGAGCGCAGCCTGTTCATGCGAACAATTTCTTTACTAACAAAGAAAGCTGCTACCTAAGATGGCCCTGCCTTGGCCTGGCCCTCCGGCAGGTCCTTGAGCCCCAGCGCTGCCCTGGCGGTGGGCGTTTTAGGCAGCGCCGGATATTCGATGCGGGGGTGGTACACGCCCAGGAGCACGCCCACAAAGGACTGGCGGACCATGTCCAGGTCCCGGAGGGTCAGGTCGCATTCGTCCAGCTGCCCCTCCGCCAACTTCTCGTTGATTGCCTCCCGGACCAGTTGGTCGATCTTCTCCGGCGAATGTTGGGGGGTGGAACGCACGGTGGCCTCCACGCCGTCGGCCAGCATGATCAGCGCCGCTTCCTTGGTCCTGGGCTTTGGCCCTGGATACTGGAAATCCTCGGGGTCCACTACGTCTTCGCCAAGCTGGGCCACGGCTTGCCCGTAGAAGTAAGTGGCCAATCGGGTGCCGTGGTGCTGTGGTATGAGATCCGCGATGCGTTTCGGGAGCCTGTGCTTCCTGGCCAGGGCTAGCCCGTCGGTGACGTGGGCGATCACCACCTGGGCAGAGGTCTTCGGATCCAACTGATCGTGGACGTTCACCCCGTCCACCTGGTTCTCGATAAAGAAATATGGGCGCTCGACTTTCCCGATGTCGTGGTAGTAAGAGGCCACCCGGACCAGGAGCGTATCGGCACCGATGGCCTCGGCGGCCTGCTCGGCCAGGTTGCCCACCACGATGCTATGATAGTAGGTGCCGGGGGCCTCCAATTGCAACCGCCGCAAGAGCGGCTGGTTGGGATGGGCCAGTTCCAGCAGTTGAAGGATGGTGGTGATGCCGAACAGATTGCCCAGGGCCGAGAAGCTGCCCAGGGCCAGGGCCGCCGACAAGGCCCCATTGGCCAGCCCGGCGGCGCTCAGGGCCAGCACGGTGCCCAGACTGTACTCCTGGCCCGGCAACCAGAAAGCCACGATGACGCCCACGTTCGCCGCGGCGATGAAGAGGCCGGCCCAAAGAAAGCTGATCATGTGCTGCAGCCGCCAGACGCTGAGGATGCCGGCCATGCCGCTGACGAAGACGAAGGTCGCCAACGCCAGGGAATTGCCCGCCACATAGCCGACGATGAGGGTCACCACGGCGGTCAAAAACGTGGCCAGTTGATGGTTCAACAGGATGGCGATCAACATGGAGAACGAGGCGAAGGGCAGTACGTACGGCCAGATGGATCGTCCGGGGATGGTCACTTTGGCCACCAGGCATACCAGGGCCAGGCTCAACCCCATAAGTAACAGGTGCCGCGGGTCTTCCAGGAGTTGGGGCTGAAAGCGCAGGAGGTAAAAGGCCAAGGCCAGGACCAGGGTGCCGACCAGCAAGGACGTGCTGACCAGCCCTTCCCAACGCACGGCGGGTTGGCGCAGCCCCAGGGCTTCCAGCCGCTCGATGTCCAGGGGGGTTATCACGCTCCCCTCTCGGACCACCACCTCGTCTTTTTCTATATTGAATCGTACTGGCTCCACATTGTTGG
>JACQYG010000213.1 GCA_016208345.1 Chloroflexota bacterium | reverse complement strand
GAGAAGGCCACCACCCGGGAGATCGCCACCCTGGCGGGGATAGCCGAGGGGACGATCTACAACTACTTCCAGGGCAAACGGGACCTGCTCATCAGCCTGCTGGGAAGCCTGGTCGCCGAGCCCCTGGAGGAAGCCCTGACCGCGGAGCTTTTCGACCTGGACGAGCAGAGCTTCCTGGCAAACCTGGTCGGCCGAAGGCTGGAGAGCATCACCAGCAATGCCGACATGCTGCTGGTGCTGTTTCAGCAGATCGTGGTGGACGGCGAGCTGCGCCGGTCCTATTTCAGTCGGGTCTTCTTGCCGGTGACAACCCAATTGGAGGCCTACTTCCAGGCCCGCATGGACAAGGGGATATACCGACAGACGGACGCGCGGATGGTGACCAGGGCCGTCCTGGGCGCCTTCGTGATGAACTTCGTCGTGCCCATTATCCTGGGCGAACGCCCTATGCCCGGCCCCGACCGCAAGCGCCTGGCCGGCGAGCTGGTTGACTTTCTCATCGGCGGCCTGGCGCCACGGCCAGCGACAGCCGGTGGAACGGGTTCCGGGTTGCGGAAAGGGGACAAGCCATGAGTCTGGTCCGCCTGCGCTCGATCATTCGCAAAGAGTTCATCCACATCTTCCGAGACCCACGGACCTTGATCGTGATCTTCTTGATCCCGGTGATCCAACTGATCCTCCTGGGCTACGCCGCCACCACCGACATAAAGCACCTGCCCACCGCGGTGCTGGACCAGGACCGGACCCCGGAAAGCCGCGACTTGATCAGCACCTATCAGGCCTCGGATTACTTCCACATCAAGTACTACGCTGACAGCCAGGCAACCCTGACCTACCTGGTGGACAGCGCCAGGGCCCGGGCGGCGATGATCATCCCCTCCGGCTTTGGCCATGACCTATTGAAGGAGAACCGGGCCGCCGTCGCCTTCATCATCGACGGCTCCGACCCGGCGGTGGCCAGCACCGCTTTCGCCGCGGCCCAGTCAGTGGGCCAGTCCAAGGGGATACAGATCATCCAACAGCGCTTGAACGTGGACCCGGCCCGCCTTCCCGGCATCGACGTGCGGCCTCGGGTGTGGTACAACCCGGAGATGAAGAGCAGCCATTTCATGATCCCGGCCCTGATGGGGCTGATCCTCCAGTTCCTGACCACGTTTCTCACTGCCCTCTCCATCGTCCGGGAGAAGGAGCAGGGAACCATCGAGCAACTGGTGGTGACGCCGATCAAGCCAGTGGAACTGGTCCTGGGCAAGGTTACGCCCTACGTGGTCGTCGCCTTCTTCGACTTCCTGGAGGTGCTGGTGATCGGCATCTTCTGGTTCGGCGTTCCAGTCCACGGCTCCATCCCCCTCCTCCTGGCCTTGGCGGCGCTGTTCCTGCTCACCAGCCTGGGGCTGGGCCTGTTCATCTCGGCCCTGGCCCGGAGCCAGCAAGAGGCCATGCTACTCACTGTGCTCATTCTATTCCCATCCATCTTCCTTTCCGGTTTCTTCTTCCCGCTGGAGGCGATGCCGGCGGTGCTTCAGGCCATTAGCCTGGTCATACCACTGCGGTACCTGCTGGCGATCATCCGGGGGATCGTCCTCAAAGGCGTGGGGCTGGACGTGTTCTTTGGCGAGGCCATAGCCCTGATCATCTTCGGGGCGGTCATCCTGACGGCAGCCTCCCGGCGGTTCACCAAGACCCTGGAATAGGCCAGGGCTTCGAGCGGAGGGCCCATGACCGGCGAGTTTGCCATACAAGCCGAGAAGTTGACCAAGCGCTTCGGGCCAGTGGTAGCCGTCGACGGCCTAGACTTAGCGGTGCCCCGTGGCGAGACCTTTGGCCTGGTGGGGCCCGACGGCGCAGGCAAGACCACCACCATCCGTCTATTGTGCGCGCTCCTCCGGCCAACCCAGGGCCGGGCGGCGGTGGCGGGGTTCGACACGGTGCGCCAGCCGGAGGAGGTCAAGGCGCGCATCGGCTACATGGCTCAGCGCTTCGCCCTGTACCCGGACCTCTCGGTGCGGGAGAACCTGGAGTTCTTCTCCGACGTCTTCAACGTGCCGCCGGATCAGAGACCGGCGCGGACCGCCCGGCTGCTTTCCTTCTCCCGTCTGGAGCGCTTCCAGGACCGCCGGGCGGCCCACCTTTCCGGCGGGATGCAGAAGAAACTGGCCCTGGCCTGCACTCTGATCCACGACCCCGAGGTGCTGTTCCTGGACGAGCCCACCACCGGAGTGGACCCGGTGTCAAGGCGGGAATTCTGGGACATCCTGCTGGAGCTGCGCCTGCGGGGCGTGACCGTGCTGGTGAGCACGCCTTACATGGACGAGGCCGAGCGCTGCGGCCGGGTCGGGCTCCTATACCGGGGACGGCTCATCCATGTTGGTGCCCCCGAAGTCGTGCGCCGCCTGGTGAAGGGCGAAATGCTGGAGCTGCAGCCCACCATGCCCGGTGGCCGAGGGCTTCTGCCCATGCGCCAGGCTCGGGAGGCCCTGGCGGGCCAGCCGGGCGTCCTGGAGGTGCAGTCCTACGGTGACCTGTTGCGCGTATTCGTGGACGACGCCGCCCTGCGCCTGCCCCAGGTGGAGCTGGCCCTCACCGCCCGAAACATCCTGCCCCGAGGCCTGCACCGTGCCGAGCCCCGCCTGGAAGAGGCCTTCATCTCATTGGTCCGGGCGGAACAAGCGGCAGGCGCCAGGGGGAGGTGAAGCCATGAAAGCCAGCGAACCTTCGGTAGTGGCCCAGGGGCTTACCAAGCGCTTCGGCGACTTCACCGCAGTGGCCGGGATCAACTTTGAGGTGAGCCAGGGCGAGATCTTCGGCTTCCTGGGACCCAATGGCTCAGGAAAGACCACCACCATCCGCATGCTGCTGGGGTTGCTGCGGCCTAGTGCCGGCAGCGCCCGGGTGCTGGCCTTCGACGTGACCCAGCAGCGAGAGGAAATCCGCCAGCGCATCGGCTACATGTCTCAGCGTTTCAGCCTTTATGGGGACCTCACCGTGATGGAAAACCTGCAGTTCTACGCCGGGACCTATGGTGTCACCGGACCCGAGTTCCAAGAGCGAGCCAGGACGATCGTGGACATGGCTGGGTTGACCGGGCGGGAGGATGAGCGGGCCGCCAACCTTGCCGGGGGCTGGCGGCAGCGATTGGCCCTGGGCACGGCCATCGTCCACCAGCCCCAGATGCTCTTCCTGGACGAGCCCACCGCAGGGGTGGACCCTCTCTCCCGGCGGGCCTTCTGGGACCTGCTTTACGAATTGGCCGAGGCTGGGGTCACCATCTTCGTCACCACCCACTACATGGACGAGGCCGAGCGGTGCCAGACCCTGGCCTTCATCCACGAGGGACACATCGTGGCTCGGGGCACACCCCAGGCCATCAAGGAGACCCAGATGCCGGCCCAGGTGCTGGAGGTGGACTGCCCGGAGCCCGAGGCGGCCGCCGGTGCCCTGCGCGGCCTGGGCATCTTCGACGAGGTGGCCATGTACGGCTCGCTGATCCACCTCATCGCCCCCCAGGCCGCGGCCCACGGGCCACAGATCGAAGCCCTGCTCAGGAAGCGAGGAACTCCTCCACGGCGGGTGGCCCTGGTGCCACCATCTCTGGAGGACGTTTTCATCGCCAGCATGAAAGCGGTCAACCGCGCCAACCAGCAGGCTGGAAAGAGGGCGTAACATGCACGCTAAACACAAGCGGGTCCCAGTGGCCTTGACATTGATTCTGGTCATTGCCGCCGGGCTCTGGTGGACGGTGGAGGGTTCACGGACCAACTCGGGGGCCTTCCTGGCCTCGGGCGTCATGGAGGCCACGGAGGTGCTCATCGCCAGTGAAGTCCCCGGTCGAGTGGTGGAGATGGCCGCCGAAGAGGGCCAGACCGTGGAGGCCGGGGCGGTGCTGGTCCGTTTGGACGATTCCGTGGCCCGGGCCCAGGTGAAGCAGGCCCAGGCTGCCCTGGAGTTGGCCCAGGCCCAACAGGCCCGGCTCCTGGCCGGGGCCCGTCCCCAGGAGCTGCCCTCCAGGCCAGAGACGCCGCCCAGCGCCAGCGGGTCGCCCTGGAAACGGGGCTCGACGCCATGCGGAAGCGCGTGACGGTCCCGAACGAGCTGCAGAGTCGGCTGAGCCTGGCCGTGGCCCAGGAGTGGTCGGCCTGGGTCAGCGTCAATGCCAGCCAGGCCACCCTGGAAGGCGCCCAAGAGGAATTAGGCACCCTCCTGGCCATGCAGCAAGATCCCCTGGCCATGCAGGCCCAGGTGGACGCGGCCCGAGCCCGTTATGAAGCGGCGGAGGCAGCCCTGGCCCTGGCCCAGGCCCGGCTGGAGGCCCTGCGGAACGGCGCCACCGCCGAGCAGAGGGCGGGGGCCGAGGCCCAGGTGAGACAGGCCCAGGCTGGCTTGCGGGCGGCACAGTTAGTGCACGATAAGCTCACCCTGCGGGCTCCCCGGGCCGGGCTGATCCAGGCCAGGACCGTTAGCCTGGGCGAGCTGGCCCTGCCGGGTGCTACGCTACTTCGGCTGGTAGACCTGAACCAGGTGACCATGTCGATTTACGTGCCGGAAGGAGAGTTGGGCCGGGTACACCTGGGGCAGGAGGTAGCGGTGGTTGCCGATGCCTACCCTGGCCGGAATTTCACCGGCAAGGTAACGTTCATCGCCTCCCGGGCTGAGTTCACGCCCAAGAGCATCCAGACCAGGGACCAGAGAGCACGCACGGTGTACGCGGTGAAGATCGTGCTGGACAACCCCGATGGGGCACTGAAGCCCGGCATGTGGGGGGAGGCCGGGCTCTAGAAGCGCAGCCGAAAAGCCGTTTTTGCCGCAGAGCCCGCTGAGGGCGTAGAGATAACGGAAAGATCTCAGCGAACTCCGCGCTCTCTAATATAAGCAGGACTTTCGCTTGAGTGAGCCACATGGTAAAATGCGGCTATGATTACCAAACTTCAATACGTCGAGTTTTTGATTAGCACGGTCGCCAACTTCACGGGTACGCACTTGGCAGATCACCTGGACGCGGTCAGTCATGATACGGTCACCGATTTTCTCCAGAACGAACACCTGACCGCGCGGCATCTGTGGGAATCGGTGCGCGGACTGATTCAGGACAGCCCCAACGCATTCTT
>JACQYG010000143.1 GCA_016208345.1 Chloroflexota bacterium | reverse complement strand
TCCTTTCCTGATGTCCCGGAGTTGAACTCCGGGACATCAGGCGGTTCAGGAGTGCAACTCCTGAACCAGCAGAGGGGCTGATGGTCGAGTTTGCTCGCTGCACACATCGCCGCCACCGATGGCAGGACGGCGGCGGCACGATGCCCCGATCAGCACTGCTCGTGATCACGGATAGAATTATGGTATAATGCGCGTTATGAACAAGCGAAAGAGGGTGGCCTTACACAAGAGGCGTACAAAACTGAAAAAACAGAAAGACCGCAAGAAGGCCGCCAAATAGCACCTTTTCTCTACTGCGAAGAAAGCCCGCTTGCTGCTGGCGAGCAGGGTAGTGGCGTCATTGGTGGCCTAGAGCGGAGAAACGCTGAGGGTGATCTGTGTTCGCCAGGTTTGCCCCGGCGCCAGGCTCAGATGCCAGTGTGGCAAAAGGCAGGAGCCCTGGTAGACCCGCTCGAAACCCGCTTCGGAATTGGAGATCGTCTCGATGGGAAAGCGCCAGAGACCGGCGCTTTGACTCCAAGCGGCCTCGAGCAGTAGCCCCAGGTGTTGGTTCCCCAGGCGAATCTCAGAGACACCATCCAGTCCTCCCTTGGAGTCCAGGTGCTGGTCCTCCAACTCCCGCCCCGGCACCTGGTAGAAGGCCGCCGAATTTCCTCCGCCTCCCAGGAGGTTAAAGCTCATCTCCACCCCGAAAACCGCCCCGATCGCCTGGGACCCCGGGTTGTGAAGCTGGTACAGGACCTGGAACCGGCCGCTATCTGCCTCGATGGAGATTACCTTCTCGATGCTCAGCGGCTGTCGCTCGCTATCCACCCATAGGTGGCCCTCTCGACGCAGGGTAAGCCGGAGTTCGTCACCCACCTGTTGAATGGCGTGAACATAAGGCTGGTTGATGAAATCGCCCAGTTCCTGGTATTTGCTGGCATAGAACTCCTCCAGGGTGGCGGTGGAGGGCAAGAAATGGTCCAGCAGACTCAGGCGCCGGTGCCAGTCGTAGTGCAAGTACCGATCCAACCCCTTCTCTTTGGCCTGAACGATCTCGTGGATGGTCTTGACCCTGGTGTCTCTGGTGTCCGACGACTCCCGCTGCTTTGCCTCCCACTCGATGAGTGTCTGGTGATAGGCTTCGGGGCGTCGGGCCAGGGTGCTGGTCAGGTTGAAGGGCCGCGGGCGGAAGTCCCACTCGAAGAGGCCGCCGCCCTCGGCAGGGTCAAAGTACAGGTTCATGGTATTGGTTTCCAGGAGGATTTCGTCCAGGCTGTCCCGGTCGAAGTCCGTTACCTGCCACGAGGCCCACGGCCTGTCGCCCTTGGCCACCCGGTCGGCCAGGGCCTCACTGGCGATGAGGTGCTGATAGGTGGCCGCCCGGATGTCCGTCATGTAGATGCCGCCGAAGACACCGTGCCAGTAGGGGCAGTTACACTGGCCCTGCCAGAGCTCGTCCAAGGCTCTTTCGGCCAATCTGGCGTTCTCACTGCTACTGGCGCTTTTCTCCCATGCCTGGTGGGCCTTGGCGCTCACCAGGAGCATCTTCTTGTGCATGTTGTTGATCTCGGGGTATTTCACCAGGTAATGGCGCCAGAAGCCGCCACGCATGAAGCGGGTGATCTCCGTCTTTTTCTCCTCCTCCAGCCGATGGAAAAGCCTGGCGAACTCGTAGGACTCCTGAGCCGGCAACGCCCACTCCAGCATCTCGGCATAGGAGGCAGTGGGCAGGTAGATGCGACCGATGGCCGGGAAGCGCTCAGCGTAGTCGCCCAGGGGGATCAGGTGCAGCCAGTCGGAGTTCTCCTCCACCCTGGCGAAGAATTCCGCCATCCAGCCCTCCTGCCAGCAGTGGGCGTAGGTGCCGGGCCAACTGCCGAACTTCTCGCCGTCGTCGCCCATGACCGCCACTCTGGAGCCGCTTTCGTCCGCCTCGCCCTGCAGGTAGGAGATCACCCCCTCCACTGTGCCCCAGGGGATCAGATAGCGCAGGCGCTTGGAGGTGCCGAAGATCTTGAGGGTCAGCCCCTCTTCCTCGGTGACGTAGTAGCCGAACAGGTCCTCGTCCTTCAGGCCTACCATCTTGAAATGCGTGTCGTCCACTACGGTCCAATGAATCCCAGCCTGGGCCACGAAGCGAGGCAAATGGGGCTCCCACACCCGTTCGGCCAGCCACATTCCCTTGACCCGGTAGCCGAATTCCTGGGCCACGGCGCGGCTCATCATCTGAAGCTGCCCCATCTTGTCGGCATCGGGGGTGGAAGGTAAGATGGGTTCGTAGTAGCCGCCGCCCATCATCTCCACCTGGCCACGCTTTACCAGGCTAGCTACCCTGGGTATAAAGTCCGGCTGGTTCGCTCGGAGCCAGTCCAGGAGCGGACCGGTGTAATGAAGCGATAGGCGGATGCCCGGGTGTTTTTCCAGGAGCTCTAACATGGGAAGGTAGGCGTCGTGGTAGGCCTGCTCGAAGACCCAGGGAAAGTTCCCCACCGGCTGGTGATTGTGGATAGCCAGGGCCAGGTAAATCTGCTTGGTCATCGAATTGCGTCCTTTACCGGTAAAGAATGCCATGGCGGCCTGCGCCATTATATCACATCAATTGACGGCGATGCTTGTTAGCTTGGACCGAGAGGTCATCGGGGTTTGGTCCCCGTCACGATCTCCTGGGGATCAGGTCGTTGGTTGACCAGTAGCTGGAAGTTGGGCCGGGGGTTGTACCCCCGGCCCAAGAGGGACTCTAGGGTAGCGGATTATTCTCTGGTTATCCTCGTCCCGGTGTCGCCCTTGAGGGCGCGCTCGATGTTCTCGGGGTTGGTGATGAGCGCCTCCTTGCCGCCACGCTCCAGGTACCAGATAATGGCCTGGATCTTGGGGCCCATAGAGCCCTTGGCGAAGTGCCCCTCTGCCAGGTACTTCTTAGCCTGGGCCAGGGTGAGATGGTCCAACCATACCTGGTTTGGCTTGCCGAAGTTCAGGGCCACCTTCTCCACGGCAGTGGAAATGAGGAACAGATCGGCATCTATGGCGTTGGCCAGAAGTGAACTCGCATAGTCCTTGTCGATGACCGCCTCGGCGCCCTCTAGCATCCCGTGCTCGTCCTCCACCACTGGGATGCCGCCGCCGCCCACCGCCACCACCGTGAACCCAGCGTCGATGAGCTCCTTGATGGCGTCGCGCTCCACGATGCGCTGGGGGATGGGCGAGGGCACCACCCGGCGCCAACCCCGGCCAGCATCCTCCACGACGTCCCATCCGTCCTGCTCCCGGTGTTCCAGGGCCAGGTCCTTGGACATGAACGAGCCGATAGGCTTGGAAGGGTTCTTGAACGAGGGGTCGTCCTTGTCCACCAACACCTGGGTTACCACAGTGACGGACTGTTTCTGGATGCCACGTTTCTTAAACTCGTTGTACAGCGCCTTTTGGAGCATGTAACCGATGGCACCCTGGGTATCGGCGCCGCAGGAGTCCAGGGCCACGGTGTGAAGCTCATGGGCCGAGAGCTCCGAACGGCGCAGGATGAAGCCCACCTGGGGGCCATTACCGTGGGTTACCACCACGTCCCACCCCTGCTCGATCATCCCGGCGATGTGGGCGCAGGTCTCCACGGCCGCCTGGTACTGGTCGGGGACGGACTGGTGCTTGGGGTCCTTGATCAGAGAGTTACCGCCGACAGCAACGACGGCGACTCGGGCTGGTTGGGTCACGTGTTGCTCCTTTCTCGAGTAGGGATTGGTAGACTGGTGATCTGCCGATCTACAAGTTACCCATCGTCAACGCCATGATCGCCTTCTGCACGTGGAGCCGGTTCTCGGCCACGTCGTAGATGCAGGAGCGGGGCCCCGAGGCGACCTCGTCGGTGACCTCGTGGCTGCGGTCTATGGGCATGGGGTGGGTGAAGATGGCATTATCGGTCAGCTTCATCTTCTCTGTGTCGCAAATCCATTCCGGGTACTTGAGAGCCCGGTCTATCTCTGCCTGTTTCAGGAACTCTCCGTCCCTGTAGGCCTGGGGGCTCATCCAGTGGCGCGAGTAGACCACGTGGGCGCCCCGATAGCCGGCCTTCACGTCGTGGGTGATGGCGAAGTTTGCCTGGTTGACCTTGCAGTTCTCCCGAGCCCACTCTACCACCTGGGGGTCCAGGTCGTATCCCTCGGGTGAGGCCACAGTGACGTCCATCCCGAAGCGTGAGCCGATGAGCATGGCCTCCTGCACCGAGCACCAGGACCGGGCCAGGGCCCCGTGGCCCCAGGAGATCAAGAGCTTTTTACCCTCGAGCACGCTCATGTCCAACCCCTTGCCTGGCCCCTTGCCGAACCACTCAGCCCAGCCCATGACGTCGGCCAGCCCCTGGCAGGGGTGATACTTATCGTGGGCCATGGAGATCACCGGAAAGTCGCCCCACCGGGCATATTCCCGGAGCAGCTCGTCGCCCTCACCGTAGTATCCCACCTTGTCCTCCAGGATGCGGATGCCCAGGCCGGCGGCGTAGCGGGCCATGACCCTGGCCGCGTCCTCCACCGTCTCGCCGGCGGAGGTGGCGGTCTTGAGCCTCATGGCCTTTGGCTCAAGGAATGGCGGCGCACTCGAAGCTCTGGCGCGTGCGCACCGAAGGATTGTAGAAGAACATGAAGAAGGTCTTGTTGGCCAAGAGGCTGGTGAACTGGGGCGAGAACCGCTCCCGTTTCATCCGGGCGGCCAGGTCCAGCACTGCCCGGAGTTCCTCCAGGCTCCATTCCTGGGTGGTGATAAGGTCTCTGCCGAAAAGGTCCATTTGCTTCTCCTTGCTACCTCATTATCAACGACATCACAGCCTTCTGGACGTGGAGCCGGTTCTCGGCCTGGTCGAAGACCACAGATTGAGGTCCGTCGATGACGTCGTTGGTGACCTCGAAGCCCCGGTCACAGGGCAGGCAGTGCATGTAGACGGCATCGCGGTCGGCCAGCTTCATCCGGTCGGCGTTGCAGATCCAGTCCTTGTTGGCGGCGAAGATGGCCTCGCTCTTCTTGTCGTCCCGGGTGCCAATGGGAGGGGCGAAGGTGGGCACGGCGGTCCAGGACTTGGGATAAACCACGTGGGCGCCCTTCAAGGCCTGGTCGAAGTCGTATTCTACCTTAAAAGAGCCGCCGTATTTGGCTGAGTAGGCTTGGCACTGGGCCAGCACCTCGTCGTCTAGCTCCATGCCCTTGGGATGGGCCAGGGTGACCTCCATGCCCATCATCGTCGCATACAGGATGGCACTCTGGGGCACCGCCCGGGGCTTCTCGATGCTGGGGGAGTAGGCCCAGGACATGACGAACTTCACGCCCTTGAAGCTGCCGAACTTCTCCTTGATGGTCAGGATGTCCGCCAGGCCCTGGCAGGGATGGTACTTGTCGCACTCCATGTTGATGACCGGGATGTCGGCCCAGCGGGCAAACTCTCGCATCATGGCGTGTGCCCCGCCGTAGGTCCAGCCCACCGGGTCGCCGTAACAGCGGATGGCGATGGCATCGCCCATGCGGGAGAGGGTCCGGGCCACATCGGAGACCCGCTCGGTGGCGTAGGCCTTCTCCTGTCCCTCCAGGGCCGGGGTGTAGATCTTGGCTGGGTCGAGATAGTGGGCGTGTCCGCCCAGTTGGGTCATACCGGCCTCGAAGCTGTTGCGGGTGCGCAGGGACTGGTTGTAGAAGATCATAAATAGGGTTTTGCCGGGCAGGATGTGGTTGTGGGCTTCGCCGATGGCCCGGCGTCGCTTGAGGTCCTGGGCCACGTCCAGGATGGTGTCGATCTCCTCGCGGGTGTAGTCCACCTCGCTCAGGAAGTCGCGTCCAAGAAAGGTATTGGTCTTCATTGTTTGCTACTCCTCTTGAGATTTGTTGTGACTGTTCGGCTTTGTTTACTAGTAAAGAAAGCTGGTCGTTCGCTCATAGCTGGTGCTGCTCTTCGTTAGCTAGATTGCCTCTATCACCTCCTTGCCAATGTATCCCTCGGGCAATGATTTCTTTACTGGTAAAGAAGCCTCCAACACTAAGCCGGAAGCTGTTTTTTGACCCCGGCCATCAATAGCCCCAACTCCTCCACCCTCGCCTCGCTTGTTGGCATGACGCCCACCACCTGTCCCTCGTACATTACTGCCACCCGGTCGCTCAGGGCCAGGACTTCGTCCAAGTCTTCTGAGATCAGCAGTATGGCGGCGCCCTTGCTGCGCTGCTCCAGCAGCCGTTTCTGGATGTACTCCGTGGCGCCAACGTCCAGCCCACGGGTGGGCTGAGCGGCCACCAGGAGCATGGGGGAGCGGGAGAGCTCTCGGGCTAGGATCAGCTTCTGGACGTTCCCTCCAGATAAGTGCCTGACCGGCGTGTCCTGGCTGGGAGTCTTCACGTCGAAGTCGGCTATCAGTTTCTCAGCATAGCGCCCGATGGCCTGGTAGTCCAGGAACCAGCCTTTGGCCAGGGGCGCTTGGCCGTGGGTCTCCAGGATGGCGTTCTCGGCCACAGAGAAATCGGCTATAGTCCCCACTCGCATCCGTTCCTCGGGGATGTAGCTCATCCCCTGGGCAATGACCTCCGCGGGCGAGCGGTTGGTGATGTCCTTTTGGCCTACCACGACTTTGCCCTGGGTAGCTGGGCGGAGGCCGGCGATGACCTCGGCCAGTTCCCGTTGGCCGTTCCCGGCCACTCCGGCAAGGCCCAGGATCTCGCCCCGGCTGACGGTGAGCGAAACCCCCTTTAGAGCAGGCAGCCCCTTATCGCCCTGGGCCCATACCCCTTGCAGTTCGAGGGCCACTTCTCCCTTGTTCACGGGGTCCTTGTGCCTCTGGAAGGAGACCTCACGGCCCACCATCATCTGGGCAAGGCGCTGGCGGTCGGTGGCACTGGTCAATATGGTGCCAACGACCTGGCCGTCGCGGAGGACGGTGACGCGGTCGGATAGCGCTGTGACCTCGTGGAGCTTGTGCGATATGAAAATAATGGCTTGGCCCTGTCGGGCCATCTGTCTCAGGAGGGTGAAAAGCTCCTGGACCTCCTGGGGCGTTAGGACCGCCGTGGGCTCGTCTAAGATCAAAAGCTCCGCTCTCCGGTAGAGGGCCTTGATGATCTCCACCCGCTGTTGCTCACCCACCGATAGCTGCCAAACCCTGGCTCGTGGGTCCACGCGAAGCCCATAGCAGCGGCCAAGCTCGGCGATGCGCTCCTGGGCCTCGCCCAGGTTCAGCCAGGGTTCCCGGGGGGATCTGAGCCCCAGAATCACGTTCTCGGCCACGGTGAGCGGCGGCACCAGCATGAAGTGCTGGTGTACCATGCTGATGCCCAGGGCGGTGGCCTCCCGAGGCGAGCGAATGGTCACCGCCTTGCCATTTATGGCGATCTTCCCCTCGTCTGGCTGGTAGAGGCCGTATAGGATCCTCCCCGAGGCGAGCGAATGGTCACCGCCTTGCCCTTTATGGAGATCTTCCCCTCGTCTGGCTGGCAGAGGCCGTATAGGATCCTAATCAACGTGGTCTTACCAGCCCCGTTCTCGCCCAGGAGGGCGTGGATCTCCCCGGATCGCACCTGAAAGTCCACGTGGTCGTTGGCCAGCACTCCAGGGAAACACTTGGTGATGCCCTTCATCTCCAGAAATTGAACCGTCTGGTCCCTACCTGTGGAATAAGGGATTGCGGCCGTTGGCGCTATTGGGTTCCGGGGAAGCTCATCATGCGGCGGCATGCGATAATATCAATTCCCTGTTAATTTGTTGCGGCCCAGACAGCCGATGATCGCCAGTCGGGGTTTCCCATTGTTCTCCCAGCAGTTGTACTGCTAGGCCTTGGGCGGCAGCACAACTGCCGCCCAAGGGTCGAGCCTTCCACAGTTGTCCCTATGGGAGCTTTATCTCCAGCTTCCCGGAGATAATGTCCTGCTTGGCCTTCTCTACCTTGTCCTTCAAGTCCTTGGGGATATTTCCCTCCAGCTTGGGGTTGTACACCAGTTGTAGCTTGCCGCCGGAGAAGTCTAGCACCAGCCGTTCACCGCCCAGGATGCCGGACTTGTTCAGCGTGATCATGCGCCGGACCACCTCGTCCCACTGATAGACCTGGGAGGCCAGCACGGTGTCCGGGGCCAGCTTGCTCTGGTCCATGTCGCTGCTCAGCATATAGACCCCTTTACGCTCAGCGGCGGCCTTGGTTATGGATACGCTTTGTTGTGCCGTGCCGGTGAGGATATCAGCCCCAGCATCCATGTGCGTGGCCGCCATCTCCTTGGCCTTGACGAACTCGGCGAAGCTGCCGGTGTAGGTCTCTAACACGATGACCTTAGGGTTGATGGCGGCCACCCCCTGTTTGAAGCCCTCGTTGTACTTGATGGCATCGCCACCCTTCACCGGTCCCACGATGCCCACTTTGCCGCTTTTAGTCATCCCGGCGGCCAGCATCCCCAGCATATACCCTCCCTGCTGGGCCTGTGGGTCGTAGGCGAAGATGTTAGGGCCGGTCTGAAAACCGGTGCCGTAGGCAAAGCTGGTCTTGGGGAACTCCCTGGCGATGTCGCGGATCACGGTCTGATATTGGGAGCCGTGGGCGATGACCAGGTCATAGCCTTTCCCGGCGTAGTCGCGGATGGCGGCACCAGCGTCTACTATCTTGTACAGGTTCTCTGAAACGGTGAACTCCATGGCCGGGCCCATCTCTTCCTTGACCTTCTTCACGCCCTCGTACATGGATTGGCTCCAGGCCAGGTCATCCATGGTGCTGGGCAGGATGAGTGCTACCTTGAACACTTTGGCTGGCTTGGTGGGGGCAGGCGTGGCGGTGACCACCACCGGCACCTCCTTGGTGACCACCACCGGGGCGGCAGTGGGCGCCGGCGTGGGGCCGCAGGCGACCAGGGCGTTCAGGGGCACCAGCAATGCTATGGCGAGGCCGAGCATCTTACGGTTCATCTTGTCGTGTTACCTCCTTTGGCTAATTCCAGAATACACGTGGGGGCTCTGAGGCAAATCGCCGGGCAAATCTCCTCCGTGGCATCACCTCCTCTCCTGATGACGGGGATAGTGCCGGGGCCTTATGTCCCCCCGCGCACGTAGGGCTTGGACAAAGCAGCCGGCCCACCCGAGCGGCCCACGGCCATGGCCAATACCAGCACGGTCAAGATGTAGGGCTGCATCACCAGGACCTCATAGGGGACGCCGAGCCCTATCACCTGCAACCACATCTGCAAGGCATCCACGATGCTGAAAAGGAAGGAGCCAGCCAGGATGCCGTAGGGGCTCCAGCGCCCGAAGTAGACCAGGGCAATGGCGATGAAGCCGCGGCCGGCGGTGATATTGTCCACGAACATGTTCATCTGCCCTACGGTCAAAAAGGCCCCGGCCAACCCGGCCAGTATGCCACCCAGGATAACGCTGACGTACTGTATCAGGTAGACCGGAATGCCCATGGTGTCCGCCGCCTCGGGGTTCTCTCCTACTGCCCGGAGGCTGAGGCCGAAGGTGGTCTTGAACAGCACCACATAGGACAGCGGCACCAGGAGCAATGCGATGTATACCAAGACGTTGTGTTGAAACAATACCGGGCCCAGGACCGGGATGGCGCTCAAGATCGGGATGTGCATTGGCTGGAAGCCGGCCACGCCGCTGATGGCCCCGAAGGTCAGGCGGAAGAACAGGCCGGAGAGGCCCCACCCCAAGAGATATATCCCGATGCCGCTTATGCCCTGGTTGGCACGCAGGTTTACGCTGATGAAGGCCATTCCCAGGCCCATGAGCCCGCCAATGGCCATCCCGGCCACCAGTCCCAGCCAGGGGCTCCCGGAGGTGAAAGACGCCCAAAAAGCGAAGTAGGCGCCCATGAGCATGATGCCCTCCACACCCAGGTTCAACACGCTGGCGCGCTCGGCGAACATCTCCCCCAGGGCAGCGAACAGCATGGGGGCGGTGAGGCGGATGCTGGTGGCCAGGACGCCGATGATGAAACCCTGGGCGAGGAGTTGTTCCACCATAAACTATGCCCTCCTCCGCTGCCAGATCTCAGTGGAGACCACGAAGACCACCACCAGCCCCTGGATAGAGTTCACCAGGCCAGCCGGTATTCCCACCGTGCGCTGCATCATGTCGGCGCCCACCATGAGGGCCCCGAACAGGAAGGAAGCGGGGATAATCCCCAGGGGATGGAGCTTACCGAAGAGGGCCACCACGATGGCGGTGAAACCATAGCCGGCCGAGATGCCGTCCAGCAGGCGGTGGTGCACTCCCGTCACCTCGATCATGCCGGCCAAGCCGGCCAGGCCGCCGCTGATGCAGGTGGCGATGATCAGGTTCCTGGCCACGCCGATGCCACCGTAGCGGGCGGCTTGGGGATTGGAGCCCACGACGCGGATTTGGTATCCCAGGGTGGTACGCCACAGGAAGACGTAAACAAGAAAGGCCGCCAGGAGTGCCAAGAGAAGGCCGGCGTGAAGCCTGGTCTGCGGGAGCCTCAGGAGCCAACTGCCCTCCGGGATGATGGCCGACTGGGGATAACCCGTCCCGTAGGCTACCTCCTCCGGGTCGATCATGGGGCCCCGGATCAAGAAACCCAGGAGAAGCGCGGCGATCTGATTCATCATGATGGTAATGAGGATCTCGTTGGCGCCGATCTTTGCCTTCAACACCCCGGGGACGGCCCCCCAGAGAGCCCCGCCCAGGAAGCCGGCGGCCAGGGCCAGGAGCAGCAGAAGCGGCCCTGGCAGCCCTTTAAAGGCCAGCACCGCCCATGTCGTGGCGAGGGTGCCCAGGATCAGCTGTCCCTCGGCACCGATGTTCAGGATGCCCCCGCGGAAGGCCACAGCGATGCCCAGGCCCACCAACAACAGCGGCGTGGCCTTCACCAGGGTCTCAGTGATGCCGTAGCGGCTGCTGAAGGCCCCCAGAAGGAGGGGCTGGTAGGCCACCAGGGGATCTGCCCCAGCCAGGACCAGGAGGCCGGCGCCCACGACGAAGGCGGCGCACACGGCCAGGAGGGACACCAACATATCGTTCAGGAGCGGTCGCTCCTTCAGCCAGGAGGTGACCATGGCTTGCTCCGGTGAAACGTTCTGTCCCAGGGCTTCGCCACCATGCTAACCCTGAATGCGCCGGACCACGTGAAACTGAAAGAAACTGGGAACGAAGTAGTTGCGGGAATAGTCCACCACCTGACCGGCGACGGAGTAGGTGAATTCCTCCAGGAGAAGCAGGACATCCGATGGCCGCCGGTTGAGCCGAGCGGCGATATCTGTCCCCGCCCGGGTGGGTACGATATTGGTCCAGGCGTGCGTCAGGCGCGGCTCGCCGCGCTCCAAGAGGAAGTCTATCACCGAGCCTCGAAAGCCGGTCACTACCTCGTCCCTGGTGGCCACGCTGGCGGGCAGCACGTCGTACATGTAGGCCACGGGCTGGCCATTGGCGGTCTTGGTGCGCTCCACCACGGTCACCGGCGACGCCTCGGGTATGCCCAGCCTGGCGGCCAGCGCCGTAGAGGCGAGCTGGGATTGGATGGCCAGGCCCACCGTGGCGCACTCCAGCCCCATCTTCCGGGCCAGAGAGTCCAGGCTTTCCAGGGTCTCCAGGCCGCTTTGGATGACGGGCTTGGGCCGGCCGATGAACGTGCCGATGCCACGGCGCCGCACGATGAGGCCGGATTCCTCGAAGGCCCTCAACGCTTCGCGAAGGGTGGGACGGGAAATGCCCAGTTGCTCAGCCAGGGTGGGCTCGGGAGGAAGCTTGTCGCCGGGGCGGTATTCTTCTCGCAGCAGATGGCCGAGAGACTCTTCGGCCTGGATATACAGGGGTCGAGAATCGGTCTTGATCTTCAAACGGCCACTCCGGGGCAGGATCACTTTGTATGATGTCTGACATATGATAGAGCAAACCGGTGGCATTTGTCAATAGGCACAACCTGAGATCCGGACATAACTTGCCGATGTAGTAGTGGGGCAATATTCAAGTGCCGGTGACGGGATAGAGCTGAAGGCGAGGAAAAGCGATGCCCTCACCTGCTATCTGGAGTGCTTTGATCACGTTATTGGCAACTGGCGCACCGGGTGACCCTTCCGGGAAACCGTGAAAGGCGTCTCAGGTAGGCGGGCGCACACAGTCTGGCGGGGAGAAACGACAGAAAGAGGCGTGGCGGGGACGGGTGACGATAGAGGGTTGAGCTGGGAGCCCGAGAACCTTGACTTTTGACATTTGGAAAGATATGATATGGCACAATCGGCCAGGGCGAAGAAGGGGTGGCGCATGGAAGTCACCATCGCTGAGGAGAGGATGCTGGTCCTCCAGGACCAACTGGCGCTGGAGGATGCCCAGAGAAAGGCCTCCGAGCGCAAGGCTGAAGCTTTCGGAGCCGTCTCCCGGTTACTGCTGCGGCCTAAGCCCGAGGAGATCGAGATCGCCTACTCGGAAAAGCGTTTCCAGCCCTTCTGGCACATATCGTGCAACACGCGTTTTGCCTACGACCGCAACCGGGAATTCCAGGTGGACGTCACTGGCAAGGAGGTCCGCTCGGTGACCATCGGTGAAGGCAAATACCCGGTGTTGAAGGAGAAAAGAAGCTATATCAGCCTGCGGGGCGTCGAACACTGCCTGGAGGAGGATAGGCGAGAGCTCTTCCTGGACGCCGTCACCGGGAAAGAAGGGAACTGGGCAAAATACGTCTCCTTTCCCTCGCTACCTCTGACCAGCATGGAAGACCTGGCCACCGGCGGTGCCATCGTGGTCTCACCGGAGATCCGGGCATCCATTGTGGTGCGCCAGCTTCTGAGCAAGCTGATCAGGCCGGTGGCCGGCACCGACATCAAAGAAGAGAGCGTGGAGATCGATGTCCTGGCTCTGTTCTTCCGCCCCATCTACGGCTTCGAGCTGCACTGGGTGAACAAAGACAAAAAAGGCACCATTGAGATCGACGGTCTCACCGGCGAGGTGGCGGTGGAAAACGCCGCGCTACGCCGAACGCTGAGCAGGCTGACTAACCCCGATTTCCTCTTCGATGTGGGCGCCGACGCCGTGGGGCTGGTGGTGCCGGGGGGCGGTATAGCTATCAAGCTGGTCCGGGCAGTGACGAGAAAACACTGATAGGAGCACCGCATGCTGAGAGGCCGCGTTTTCTCTGGCGCACGCCCCACTGGCAAACAACACCTGGGTAATTACCTGGGGGCCATCCAGAATTACGTGGCGTTGCAGGACGAATACCAGTGTATCTACTGCGTGGTGGACCTGCATGCCTTGACCACCCTGGCGGACACAGGACAGCTCCGGGAAAACACTAAGGAAATGGTTTTGGACTGGCTGGCCGCCGGCATTGACCCGGAGAGAAGCATCGTCTTCGTGCAGTCGCACGTTCCCCAGGTTGCGGAGTTGCACGTGCTCCTGTCCATGGTGACGCCCATGGGCTGGCTCACCCGTCTGCCCACCTTCAAGGAGAAGGTTCGCCAGCAGCCGGATAACGTGAACTATGGTCTCCTGGGCTATCCGGTGCTCCAAACCGCGGACATCACCCTGTATAAGGCTGACACCGTCCCGGTGGGCGAGGATCAGCTTCCCCATTTGGAGTTCGCCCGGGAGATTGTCAGGCGTTTCAATTATTTCTTCGGGCCCGTGCTGGTGGAGCCCCAGGCCAAACTCACCCAGGTGCCGCGAGTGATGGGCATCGACGGCGTTAACAAAATGAGCAAGAGCCTGAATAACCACATCGAGATATCCGCCTCGCCCGAGGAGATCAAACGCCTGGTACTGAAAATGGTCACCGACCCTCAGCGCCGTTACCGCACGGACCCTGGCCGCCCTGAGGTGTGTAACGTTTACTCGCTGCACAAGATCTACACTGTTGATCGGCTGGAAGAGATCGGTCAGCGCTGCCGGGCGGCCCAGATCGGCTGCGTGGAGGACAAGCACATCTTCGCTAAGCGGCTCATCGACGCTCTTGCCCCTTTCCGGGAGCGCCGGGCTGCCTTCGCCGCCAGGCCTGGGTATGTGGAAGAGGTGCTCGAGGATGGCGCCCGCCGGGCCCGGGCCATCGCCCAGGAGACCCTGGGCCAGGTGAAGGAGGCCATGAAGCTGGTCTAGCTAGCTTCCAACACGCTCCCAAAGATGTTTTTGCGCCCGCTGGGGAGATGTGCTATAATGCCCGCCAAGATTTCACCTGGAATATTTCCTTATGGAGGTCAAGAATGAATCGGCTGTCCGTGGGCGACGGTTTCAAGTTCGGCTGCGGCTTCCTGCTCTCCGGGCTCGTATTCTACGTTGTCCTGATCGTCCTGGCTTTACTGGTGATGATCGTGCTAAGCCTGGTGGGTGCCGCCAGCATCCCTTGGCTCCAGCAACTGCCTAAGACCCTTATGTTCCTGGCCTGAGCCCGCACCGGTCCGCCGGCAATTCGCCGCAACAAAAATCGCCTCGACGTCCCGTTGCACCGCACTTATTAAACGCTGTGCGAACCTATTTTGAAACATTGGTAGAGCCTGTTGCTCAAATGGCAGTCAGCCAGGATATTCCGCCCTTGCCAGAGCTTACTCCCTGGGAGAAGATTGTTGGTGAATACCGCACCCTGGTTCTGTATCCAAACGGCCACCTGATCGCTCACCTCAGGCAACATCTGGGCGAAGATATTATACCTAGCTCCACCGTATCGAAGATGAAAGATGGAGCTGAAGTTAAAGCGGCCGGCCTCGTCATCCTTCGCCAGAGGCCCTACACTGCCAGCGGTGTCGTCTTCATCACCCTGGAGGATGAGTTCGGCCATGTCCCAGTAGTGGTCTGGCCGAAGGTCTATGAGGAGTATCGCTGCGTTATCAAAGAGCCAGTTTTGCTGGTCCAGGGGCTCGTGTCCCGGCGGGACGGCACCATGAACGTGGTGGCACGGAGAATCGAGGCGAGAGGCAATAAGAGCCGAGTTTAGGACGCCTCAGTCAAAGGATTGGGGCTAGCTTCTGTGACATCTCGACTAACCTCCTTCAAGCTTCGCGCCGATGGCAGGTACGATCCTTTTGTTCCTGCACCATCGCCTCCTTCCTACACTCCGACCATAATCAACACCATGGCAATGAGCATATATACTGAGGCCATCTTGTACAACGCGAAATTGAGTTTGGGTGAGGCGCGCAGCAGGCTGACGAGAGCCAATCCCAACAGCACGACGCCCAGCCCAAGCGTAGCGTATAGATACCCCCAGCGCAACCCGCTCAGCCACGCCGCCAGCAGCATCGCGATCACTGCCGCGCCGGTAGATAGGCCCAGGAGCAGGCGCGTGATCCGTTCCCCGTAGGTGTTCGGGAAGACTGGTACGCCCGCACGGCGATAGTCCTCGGCATATTTGATGCTGAAGGTCATCACGTGGGTGGGAATCCACAGCAGCACGGCCAGGGCAAGGAATAGCCCAATCAGGTCAATCTGCCCGGTGCCCAGGACCCGGCCAGCGAGGATCGGCATCCCACCGGCAATTCCACCCCAGACGATAGACCAGGGCGTGCGTCGCTTGAGCCAGATCGTGTAGACCACTACGTCAAAGAACAAGCCGGCGAAGACGACCAGGCCGTAGAGCGGGGCCATTGCAACGGCCCAGCCCACGCCCATCCCAGCCAGGATAAGGCCTAACAACAAGGCCTCGCTGACCGTAACCAGGCCGGAGGGGAGCGGGCGTTGGCATGTGCGCTTCATCTGCAGATCAATATCCCGGTCGTAGATCATGTTGAGCACGGTGCTGCCACTGATCGCCAGGAACAGGCTCCCGGCCACAGCCAGCAGCGTCTGCCAGGTAGTTAGCGGGCAACGCGCGCTCATGTGACCGGCCAGGCCGGTGACGAGCAGCAAGCCGGTCTGCAAGCTCTTGATCAGCGTCCAGTAGGCGCGAAGCCTGGTGCGGAGCACCCTGAAGGTCACCCGCGATGCTCTTGGTGGCATAGTCATCTTCCCCCTTTGCTGCACGCCTGCCTCTCACTTGCTCACCTTTGCTAGTTCCGGGGACATGATACTTATCTCTCTTCATTCGTATCTCTATTGCTTTGGCCCGGGTTTTTGCGGTCTTAATATGCGACCAAGCCTCTCTCCGCCATTAGCTCTTAGTAGCTCCGATAGCCTTCCTCCCTAAAGAACAGCGGTTGCCATCGGTTTTCTCGCTGTGTGACACGATGGGGAATACCAGAGGCTACAACCCTGGCCAATCGTGCTATATTTAACCGTTATACCTACGAGAACATTATTCGCGCTCACCGCCAAGCCGATACTGACGAGCGCGGCTCCGAGCACTATGGCGGTGCTGAGGAGAAAGACACGAACGACCGTTGTCACTGACTACTACTCCCTCGGATGTGGGCTCACCGGCCGGCGATCAGAATTTTAGGAACTTGCCCGTCGTTTCTCCAGCCGTCGAGGATAGCCGGTCAGGACCATGGGTTCCTCTGGGCCGACCACCACCGTGTCCTCCACCCGCACGCCCCAGGGGCCGGTGTACAGCCCGCAATTCCCCACGGAGATGACCACATTGGCTTCCAGCGGCGGCGGCTCCTTCTCGCCGTGGAAGAAGGCGTGGCCCGGCGGCAAGGGGGACTCTTCGAACTCGATGCCCACGCCGTGGATGGGCGGTCCAAAGACGTGCCCGCCGTGTCCCGCCTCTTTGAGCACGCCATGCAGGGTCTGCTCCAGCTCGACCATCCCGACCCCCGCCCTGGCCTTGGCGATGGTGGCCTGCTGGGCCTTCAGGTACAGGTCGTAGGCGGCCTGCTGCTCCGTTGTCGGCTTGCCCACGCAAACGGTACGGCACATGTCCGCGCTGTAGCCGTTGGCGATGGGATGGACGTCGATCATCACCAAATCGCCCGCTTGCAGTTTGCGCAGCGTAGGTAGCCCGTGGGCGATGTTCGTGCGCGGGCCAGAGGAAACGTAGGTGCGCCAGAACTCTTCGGCGCCATCCTGTCGCATGGCGTACTCGGCCGCGGCGGCCACCTGGCTTTCGGTGATGCCAGGCTTCACCGCCTCCACTGCTGCTTTCATCCCTGCCTCGGCCACCTTCGCCGCCGCACCGATGCGGTCGATCTCCTCGGCGTCCTTGACCATGCGCAGCTCGGACATGATGTGGGTGCAGTCTTTGACCGTGACACCCGCCGGCTTGGCGTGGGGATGGGTGACCATGGCCATCATGGACTGGGTGAGGAAGGTGTACTCCAGCCCCACCACACCCTTTTGGATGCCAAAATGCTCGAAGTAATGGGCGATGGAGTGGATCATGCCCACCTCGTCCTCAAAGCCGACGATATGGTCGAAGTGGGCGAGTTGCTTGACGTCCTCCACGTCGGTCATGGGCACGCCCAGGGCGACCTGCCCCTCCTGGGTGATCATGGCGTAGGCGCATAGACGTCCATCACCGGTGAGGTAGAACATGTTGGCTGGCTTGGTGAGCAGCAAGACGTCAAGCCCTGCTGCTTTCATCAGACGGCTGCATCCTCCCAGACGTTCCTGATAGCGATGGCTGATCATTTCTAGACCTCCTTTTCGTTTATAGGGCCTCCGGAAAGGGCTCAATGGAGCATGCCCTCTTAACTAGCGAACCTTTTTGTTCCTGCAGGGGTAGTGGTTCGTGTGTGCTCTTCGAATTGTCGAACAAAAAAGCACCTAACGTCGACGCGCACGCGCGTCAAACGGTAGGTGCTTTGCCTTTCGCCTGGAACTTGCTAGCTTGTCCTTCCGCCTTTGCATCTCTGCACAGCGACGTGCGGACTTGGCAATCGTGTCCCCGAAAAAGTATATCACAGCGATTTGAAAAGTCAAACAGCCTGCATTTGCACACGCGGCATGAACGTGATATGATTCAAGGGGAGAAGAATGAATAGCGGGATTGATTTGAAGGCAACAGCACAAACGAAAGCGCGCTACAATCGGATCGCGCGCTTTTACGATTTGATTGAGACTGCGTCCGAACGCAGGTTCAAGCTGTGGCGCGAAAAGCTGTGGAGTCATGCGCGCGGGGACATCCTCGAAGTCGGTGTGGGCACGGGCAAGAATTTCCCGTGTCACCGGCGCGGCGCGAACGTGACCGGGATTGAACTCGCGGATCGGATGCTGGATCGGGCGCGGGAACGCGCTCGTCAACTGGGCACGCCGATTGATCTGCGGGAAGGGGACGTGCAGGCACTCGAGTTCCCCGACAATTATTTCGATACCGCCGCGGCGACATTTGTCTTCTGCTCGGTGCCCGATCCCATTCGTGGTTTGCGCGCGTTGAATCGCGTGGTGAAACCAGATGGGCGGATTCTCTTACTCGAACACGTTCGGATTGACCGTCCGATCATCGGGCGCCTGATGGATTTACTGAACCCGCTCATCGTGCGTGTGTGGGGCGCGAACATCAACCGCCGCACGGTCGAGAATGTCAAGCGCGCAGGGTTGGAGATCGAGAGCATCGAACATTTGGGCCCGATGCAGATGGTCAAGCTGATTGTGGCGCGACCAGGCGGGGAGACCGGACACTCATGAGCACAGATTGCACAGTCCGCGTTGTTCTCGCCGACGATCACGCCGTCGTGCGCAGAGGCATACGCGAGTTTCTGGAAGAAGACGCGGAAATCTGTGTGCTCGCCGAAGCCAGTGATGGGGAAGAGGCAGTGGCCTTGTCGCGCGCGGGCAGCCCAGGGTGTGCAGCGCTTCGGCCAGCAGGGCCATCACGCCGGTCACAAAGTAAACCGCCAGCTTTAAGGCAAAGACGAGGAGATAGACCGCCAGTGTGAGTTTCAAGGCGCGTGCTTCGCCTTCTTGAGAGGTGTTCATACGTCCACCGAATCATCTCCTTTCATTTGGGGCAGGCGTTCACCCATCCTCCCGCGGGTTGGATTTACCGCGCTTAGCAAACAGCGACGCGATAGAAGATGTGACTCTTGCGCTAATAAACACTCAAACCGGCGGGAGGTGGACGATTCGTGAGCTCAGTCCTCGCCAGTAATCTTGAACACCGCGTCGCGCGGGTGCACGGGGCGTTCGACTTTCATCGCCACCTCCTGCCCCGACCCGGCCTCGCTCACCGGCTGATGCTCGATCTGCAACGACTTGACCTCTTGTCGGAAGTCCGTCGAATGACCGAGAATGTGCACGGTATCGCCCACGCGAATCGTGTCGGTAAGAGCAAGCACCGCCACGCCGATCCGGTTGAAGAAGTGGGTCACTTCGCCAATTCGAACGCTGGACATAGTTCTATCCTCCTCTCGCACGCTTTAGTCCTACGCACCACTTATGGAGCTCTCCCGCAATGAGTTGCTCGACCTGCAACCTGTCACTCGTCAGCCGGCGCCCGCCATCTTCAACACCTTCAGCGCCCTCAACGTCACCCACTTACTCGGTTTCCCCTTCACTTCGATGTCGGCCCACATCTTCCCATTGAGGCTGTGCTTCATCGCCCAGCGCCCGTCGGCGTCGCGCTTCGAGAGCACCAACGCAATCGCGTTCTTCAGGCGCGGGTCGCGCCCACAGCCCGCCTCGCCCAGGGCGAACAAGGCCTCCAGCACGTCCGAGGTGTACGAGAGTGGAAAGCCGAACTTGAACCACTCGCCACTCACTCGCCCGGTGTACGGGTAGTCCGCCTTTGGCAGGTCGTGACTGAGCAAGAAGTCGGCGGCCGTGGCGGCAGCCTTCTTCACTCGCGCTGGCCTCCGCTCCGGCGGCAGACTGGCCAGCGCTCGCAGCGACTTCACCGCGCCCCAGGCACACGGCTTGCCGCCGTTCGCCCCGCACTTGAACTCCGGCCCCGGCACGATGG
>JACQYG010000129.1 GCA_016208345.1 Chloroflexota bacterium | reverse complement strand
TTTCCTTTCGCGCGCCAAACCGTCTCCCTCTTGGTAAACTCCAAACACAAGATGGCTGATCGTACTGCTCGATCTTCGCCTCGGACCTGATTCGCACGTGGTGAAGGTTTTTGTGCTACATCGAGGTTTTTGGTTTCAGCAAGACGTTGATCAGGCCGCCCAGGGCGCCGAAGAGGGAGCCGCCCACCAGGCCGACGATGCAAACGAGTGACCCCATCAAGGCCGCGCCACCTGCGCCCATCAATGCACCTCCCAGGAGCTCGGAGCCGGTGCCCTTTTGTTGTTGCAGGATGTCCAGGGGCAGCTTGACGCTGATGTTGAGCAGGTTGAGCACCACATACTGCAGGACCAGTTCAACGCCGGCGATGCCGCTGGCCACGGCTCCGGCCAGGGCCCCTCCCAGTAGACCGTTAGCGTACTCGCCAGGCGCGAGATCCGCGAACCTGGCGGCCAGATAGCCTACTCCGCCGGAGATCAGGAGGAAGAGAATGGGGGACAGACAACCCGTGAAACACGATAGGGGAGCGAACAGGCAGCCGATGCCCAGGGGCAGCGAACCCAGGGCTTGCACCAGGTTGAGAACGATGAGAGCCACCGCGCCCAGTATCCCAGCTTTCATCACCGAGGCAGCCACGACGCACCTCCAAAACGAGTGACGAGAGACGAAATACACTAGAGAACAGACGATGGATCCTTAGATATCCAGGTTACGCACGTTCTTGGCGTGGGATTGGATGAAGTGCTTGCGGGGCTGCACGTTCTCGCCCATGAGCACGTTGAAGGTCTCGTCGGCCCGCAGGGCGTCCTCCACGCTGACCCTCAGCATCGTCCGTCCCGCGGGGTTCATGGTGGTCTCCCAGAGCTGCTCGGGGTTCATCTCCCCCAGGCCCTTATAGCGCTGGATAGCCACGCTCTTGCCATCCAGCTTCCTCAGGAGTTTGTCCTTCTCCTGGTCACTGTAGGCGTAGTAGTGCTCCTTGCCGCTCTGGATACGGTACAACGGCGGCTGGGCAATGTACAGGTGGCCGTCCTCGATGAGCGAGAGCATGTTACGGAAGAAAAAGGTCAGGAGCAGGGTGCGGATGTGGGAGCCGTCTACGTCCGCATCCGTCATTATGATCACACGGTGGTAGCGCAGCTTCCCCGGCTCGAAGCGGTCGCCGATGCTGGTTCCCAGGGCGGTGATGATGGCCCGGATCTCCTCCGACCCCAGCATCTTGTCCGCCCGGGCCTTCTCCACATTCAAGATCTTGCCCTTCAGGGGCAGTATTGCCTGAAAGCGACGGTCGCGGCCCTGTTTAGCACTCCCGCCGGCGGAGGGGCCCTCCACGATATAGAGTTCACAGCGGGCCGGGTCTTTCTCCGAGCAATCCGCCAGCTTTCCCGGCAGAGTCATGCCCTCCAGGGAGCCCTTGCGGATCACCAGGTCTCGGGCCTTGCGGGCGGCCTCCCGAGCCCGGGCGGTGGTGAGGCACTTCTCCAGCACCCTCTTGGCCTCAGCTGGGGCGTGCTCCAGCCAGGAAGCCAGGCCCTCGGCCACCACCGCCTCCACCTGGGCCCGCACCTCCGCGTTCCCCAGCTTGGCCTTGGTCTGGCTTTCGAACTGGGGCTCGGTTAGCTTCACCGAGACGATGGCGGTGAGCCCCTCCCGCACGTCATCGCCAGAGAGGTTGGACTCGTCCTCCTTCAGCCAGTTGTTCTTGCGGGCATAGTCGTTCAGGGTCCGGGTCAGGGCGGAGCGAAACCCGGTGAGGTGGGTTCCACCGTCCACCGTGTTCACGTTGTTGGCGAAGGAATACACCGACTCGGCGTAGGCATCGGTGTACTGCAAGGCTACCTCCACCTGGGTGCCGTTCACCTGTTTCTCGATGTAGATGGGCTGCGGGTGCAGGGGCTCACGGTTCTTGTTCAAATGCCGCACGAAGGAGACGATGCCGCCCTCAAAATAGAAGGTGTGTTCGCGGTCAGCCCGCTCGTCCCGGCAGAAGATAGTAAGCCCTTTGGTCAGGTAGGCGGTCTCCCGGAAGCGCTGAAGCAAGGCTTCGAAGCTATAGTCCAGGGAATTCAAGATGGAGCGATCAGCCAGGAAGGTGGTGGTGTTGCCAGTGTCGCCGGCGGCCCCCACCTCCTCCACCGGGGTGGTGGGCACCCCACATTTGTACTCCTGGCGATAGCGCTTGCCGTTCCGGCGCACCTCCACCTTCATCCAGCTGGAAAGGGCATTCACCGCCGAAGCGCCCACGCCGTGGAGGCCCGAGGCCACCTTGTAACCGCCGCCACCGAACTTGGCACCGGAGTGCAAGATGGTCATCACCGTCTCCAGGGCCGACTTGCCGGTCTTGGGGTGGGTCTCCACCGGTATGCCCCGGCCGTTGTCGGAGACGGTGACCCGGTTGTCCTTGTGAATGGTGACCTCGATGCGGCTGCAGTAACCGGCCAGGGCCTCGTCCACCGAGTTGTCCACGATCTCATACACCAGGTGATGAAGGCCCCGCTGGTCGGTGGAACCGATGTACATGCCGGGGCGGCGGCGTACCGCCTCCAGGCCCTCGAGCACTATGACCATGTCAGCGGTGTAACTTTGCTCCTTGCTCACCCTGGCTATATCTGCCATCTACTTTCCCATTGATAGATTTTTGAGCCTCGCGGCCGTGGCCTGGATCCGGACGTAGCGGTCCCGGTAGAATATCATGGAGGCGGCGATGAGGCCGGTGCCCACGTAGGCATTGCCAACGATGGCAATCGGGACCCCCCAAGGACTGCCCAGCAGGAGCTGCCAGGCCAGGGGCAGCCCCAGGCCGATCAAGATGCTCAGGATGATGAAGCCGAAAGAGGAGGGGAAGTGATGGTGGATCACCATGACACTGCTCCAGATGGCCCTGAACACCCCCACCTCGCTCACCACCAGGGCATCCACAAAGAAATAAAGATAGAAGGCCACCCATAGCGTAGCCACCCAGGCAATTCCCAGCAGCAATGAGGCCAAATGAGGGCTAACCAGGGAGGCCAGCCCTAACAGGAGGAGAAGCGGCATGCCCAGGACGAAAAGGGTGGTCATGGCCAGAGCCAAGAAGAAGAGAAGCCGCGCCCAGTACAGCCAAACCCGGCGAAGCAGCCGGCCCACGTCCAGTCCACCATCGCGCACCGCCTGGGCGATGAGCCCGAGATAGAAACAGCCCAGGAGCAGGCCGGCAAAGACCAGAAGGCCAAAGAGCCACAAAAAGACCAGGTTGCTGGAAACGGAAAAGATCCAAGGCATCCCGTTCGCGAAGCTGGCCGACAGGGTGCCAGGGCCGACCATGCTGGGAACCCCCAGGAGACCAGGCGAGAGCAGCGTGAAAAGGTTAAACCCGGAGGCCGATTTCGCTACCGCTTCTTGCAACTGTTGCAGGGCCCGGGCTTGCTCCGGCGGCAGGCCCACCGGTGAGGCGGGAAAAATAGATAGACGCTGGAAAAGCGGCGACGCCGTAAGCCGAGGCCCCAGCCAGAGGTAGAGGTCCAATAGCACTGGTATGGCCACGAGCCAAGGCTTGCGATTGAGGGTCCGGTATCCGTCAGATATGGTGTCTATGACGCCCGTCAGGCGCTCGTCTTGTGCCATCTCCGGGATAAATGAAGACATATCAGGAAAACTCATCCGTCCATGCGTGTTGTCCGCGGTATTCTATCACATTTCGGAGGCCTTGAAAAATCGCCGTGACCGCCAGGTTATATTTCCCCGCCAGGATCGCTTCGATGGCCTGGCGCTGACCCAGACGGAAGAAATCAAAGCCGAAATGCTCACGCAGTGCAGGGTCTAGCCAGTCTGACAAACCCTCACCTCTGGGGGTAATACGCGGGGGTGGTCGAAAAACAAGAGACGACAGATCAAGGAAAGCCACAAGACATAGACCACGGAAGACGGGTTTACCGCTCGTAGGCTTCGGGGGTCATGATGCCGACAAAGGGCAGGTTGCGGTAGCGCTCGCCGTAGTCCAAGCCATAGCCCACCACGAAGCGGTCGGGGATCTCGAAGCCCCTATAGGCGATGTCCACGTCCACCAGACGGCGGACCTTCTTGTCGAAGAGCGCGCAAACGGAAAGACTAGCGGGGTCCCGGGCCTGGAGGTTTTTCACCACATAGCCTAAGGTCAAGCCGGTATCAACTATGTCCTCCACCAGGATCACGTGGCGGCCCGTGATGCTCTCGTCCAGATCCTTGGTGATCCGGACCACGCCCTGGCGCCCGGAGGTCTGGCCATAGCTGGACACGGCCATGAAGTCCACAGATACGGGTATGGAGATGGCCCGCACCAGGTCGGCCATAAAGACCAACACACCCTTGAGAACCCCCACCAGGACGGGGTCTTTCCCGGCATAGTCGTGGGAGAGTAAGGCTCCCAACTCCTGCACCCGGCTTTGGATCTCTTGGGAGGTGAGAATCACCTCACAGATGTCCTGAGTCAGGTGGATGATCTCGTGATCCGGATTCGACTTGCTCATCATTCTAGCTCCTTCGTCTTGTCCGGGCCATACTTGAACATCAGGTTGTGCAGGTCCCGGCGATAGAATAACTTTATGTTCAGATTGGGATAAAGCTCCCGCAGCCGCCGGAGCTTTTGGTTCTTCCGGGTCACCAGCTTCTGGTTTAAGGTAGTGAGCTCCACGTACAGGCCCAGCTCCGGCAGATAGAAGTCGGGGGTGAAGGCCTGAGTGATGCGGCCATCGGAGTCCCGCTCCAGCGCAAAGGTGGTGGGCTCGTATTGCCATTTGACCTGGTAGAAGTCCAGGAGCCTGGCGAACTCGGCCTCGCTCCGGTGAACAAAGTTATGTGGCTTAAGGCCGTGCCAACCAGTCCCTTTTTCTCGTTCCGACGATGGCAGATGCTGGGTCACTCTCTCATTCCAGGCCAAACCTCAAATATCAGCTAACCGGTGACCAGCGTTCCCCACCGGCCGCTACCAACTACAAGAGCTTCCGGGGCGCACCCCGGTAGGGCCGGTAGGTGGATTTGAACATCTCCAGCTTGTCCGCCTCGATAAGCCATTTGCCGCCGAAGCGAAAGGCCGGCAGCTTGCCGCTCTTAACAATGCGCCGCACCGAACCGGGATGGATGCCCAGGCGGCGCCCGGCCTCCAGGAGGTCCACGTAGTGCTCTTGCAGCTCCCCGTCCATGTTTTGCCTCTGTGTATACACCTATACAATTCTATCACGGCTGGCGCACAATTGCAAGTTGCTCTGGAGGCCACAACGTGATATATTATTTCGAGCGGGCGATGGGCCTGGACTACTACAAGGGAGTTATCCATGCGCCGCAGTGCGCCACGACGCATGAAAATGATGGTTATTTTCAAGGGATACGCAAAGTTCGCTAAGACCGTCCAAAATGACTGGAGTACAGGCTTCAGCCTGTTAGAGCCTATCCTAACAATTAATCGAAAAACTCCCTCTAAAGACTCCCGGAGACTCGGAGTCTCCGGGAGTCTCTGCGGGACACCATTTTACCGCAGAATTGACTTTTAGGATGGGCTCTTAACGCCTGCCGGATTGCTGCAACGTTAGCCGGTTATTGATTACCTGGAGGGCGATGATTTCTGACACGGGCAGCCTGAAGGCTGCACTCCAACTGCTAATGTTATTTTCAGAGGAGAACCGGTGTACGAGCAGGAGTATACCATGATCTCAGTGGAAGAGGCTCGGGAACGCATCCTGGAGCTGGTCAGCGTCCTGGAGGTGGTGGATGTCGGCATCTTCGAGGCCCTGGACCGGGTGCTGGCCGAGGACGTGTACTCGGACATGAACGTGCCGCCCCTGGACAACACCGCAATGGATGGCTATGCTGTCCGAGCGGCGGATACCTTCGGGGCGGACCGGAGCAACCCGGTGAGCCTTCAGGTGATCTTCGACCTGGCCGCCGGATATACTACCGATGTCTCGGTTCATAGCGGCACCGCCATCCGCATCATGACCGGGGCGCCCATACCGCCCGGTGCCGACGCCGTGGTACCATTCGAGGAGACCGACGAGGCCCAGGTTGGTTTCGCCGGACTGCCTACCAGCCAGGGAGGCGGAAGATGGGTGAAGATCTTCAAAGCCGCCAAGCTGGGGGCTAACATCCGAAGGGCCGGGGAGGATTTGAGGGAGGGCGAGAGGATCCTGGCGCTAGGCACGGTGGTGCGTCCACCGGAGATAGGGCTCTTGTCCTCGGTCGGACGCTCTCGCGTCCAGGTGCACCGCCGGCCTCGGGTGGCTATCATCGCTACCGGGGACGAACTGGTGGAAATAAATCAGAGGCCCGGACCGGGCCAGATCCGGAACAGCAACAACTACACCGTGGCAGCCGGGGTACTGCGTTACGGCGGGATCCCGCTGATGCTGGGCATCGCCCGGGACAGCCACGAGGATCTGAGCCGCAAGATCAAGGATGGCCTGGAGAACGGCGCAGACCTTATCATCACCTCCGGTGGGGTGTCCGTAGGCGACTTCGATGTAGTTAAGCAGGTCCTGGCGGCAGAGGGGGAGATCAGGTTCTGGCGCGTGCGCATGAAGCCGGGCAAGCCCCTGGCCTTCGGCCACATCCAGGGGGTGCCCCATCTGGGGCTGCCGGGGAACCCGGTCTCCACTGCTGTGGCCTTCGAGTTGTTTGTGCGCCCGGCCCTCTTGAAGATGCAGGGGAAGACCCGGTTCAATAAGCCAGAGGTGGAGGCGGTCTTCCAAGACTCCATCCCACGCAAGGACGACCGGCGGCATTATCTGAGGGTCGTGCTGGACCGGCGCGAGGGCCAGTACGTCGCCCGGCTCACTGGCGAACAGGGCTCTGGCATCCTCACCTCCATGGTCAAGGCCAACGGGCTGGCCATCATCCCCGAGGATGCCCGGTCAGTGGCACCAGGCGAAAAAGTACGCGTGATGCTTCTGGACTGGCCAGAAGAGAGCTGAGTCCTACCGGCTGCCCAGGCAAGGTACCCAGGCTGTGCGTATGTGGGGAAACGAGCCCGGCGGCCGACCTCTAAACCATTGCGCCGTGGGTCATCAGGCCTGGAGGAGCCCCGCCTCCTGGAATACCCGTCGCACCTCTTCCCGCTGCGCCTCGGAGAGCGGCAGGAGGGGCGGCCGGGGCAGGCCCCCATAATAGCCCACCAGGTCCAGGGCATACTTCAGGCCGGGCACGCCAAAGCGGGAGGTCACTATGGCATTGGGAGCCAGGAGCTGCAGTTGCAGCCTCCGGGCCTCCTCGTGCTGCCCCTCTTTGCAGAGTCGGTATAGCTTCGCGCATGCCTCGGGAGCCGCGCTGGCCAGGGCCATGACGCCCCCCACTGCGCCCACGCACACGGCTGGGTATAGAAAACTCGCGGAGCCCGCCAGCACCTGGAAGCCCGGTGGGGAGAGCCGGATGATGTCGGCCAGCTTGGGCAGGTTCCCGGAACTCTCCTTGACCCCGATGACGTTCGGGTGCTCGGCCGCCATGGCGATGGCCTCAGCCGACAGGTCAATGCCGGTGAAAGCCGGCACGTTATAGACGATCACCGGGATAGGCGATGCCTCAGCTACGGCCCGGTAGTGGTGCACCAAGGCCGGGCCATCCATCCTGGACTTGTAATAGTTGGGGGTCACCACCAGGACAGCATCAGCCCCCAGCTCCGCTGCCCGGGCGGTGAGCTGGATGGTGTGCAGGGTGGACTCGCACCCTGTCCCGGCGATGAAGAGCTTGCCCTGGGGTATGGCCTTGCGGGCAGTGGCCCAGACGGCCAGCTTCTCCTCGTCGCTGAGAAAGACGTACTCCCCATTGGAGCCCAACACCACGAAGCCGTCAAGTGGTGTCTCACACCATTTTCTGAGATTAGAGGTAAGCTGGTCATGGGCTACCTGGCCGTCCGGCCCGAAGGGCGTGGGGATGGGCGAATAAGCCCCCGCCAGGGATACCTTGGATCTGTTCAAGGAAAACCTCCCTGTCGTTGATGTCAAGAGCGCTGGTCAGAGCGCCGACCTCGTCTAATGAGAAGTCAACCAAGCGTAGCAGTACCTGCCGCCCAGCACAACCGAGTCGGCTTCGAAAAGCCGATCTCGATCCCTGTCCGATTCTCGATCAGCGATACCAGCTAATAGAACTCACGCTATGCGATAAGTGGAACGACGGAAGCGGTTTGCTGATAGGAATGCAGCGGCATTGTACCAAAGGCTTCGGGAAATAGCAACCGAAACACCTGAACGCTAGCCCCGACAACGCGTGATGGACACCAGAGCGCCTTCAGGCCTCAAAAATGACCAGCGCTGCGAAGATCTTAGGAAAAGCTTGCATTTTGGGGCAAAGTCGTGTATAATACCACGCGGTGGTACAGGTTTAGCCTTAGCTCGTTCGGGCAAAGAGAGTCACGGTTCAAGTGCTTGCAATTCCCGCGCGCAGCTCAATCAAAGACTAAACAGTGGCCAACTAACATCCCAAAAAGGAGGTCTTTGGATGAGCTACGCGGACAAGACACTGACGTGTCGGGAATGCGGGGTGGAGTTCGTGTTCACCTCCGGTGAGCAGGAATTCTTCGCCATGAGGGGCCTGATGAACGAGCCCAGCCGCTGCCCTGCTTGCCGGGGTCGCCGTCGGCAGGAGCGCTACGGCGACGCGCCCAGGCAGATGCACGAAGTCATCTGCTCCGAGTGCGGGGCTCCCGCCCAGGTTCCCTTCGTCCCCCGAGGCGATCGGCCGGTCTACTGCAGCACTTGCTTCGAAAAAGTCAAGGCCCAGAGATAACTCTTGGCCACTAGCTAGAACGCAAGTGGAAACAAAAAAGCCGAGATAACTCGGCTTTTTTGTTTTGCCGGTGGTCCACCCTAATCTACCAGTGCCAACAGTCGCCGAGGAATTATTTCTTTTCTCCCTCCACCGCCTCCTCGGCGTAGCCCACCAGGGGCTTCAAGAACTTGCCGAACTCCATGGGAAAGATGAACTTGGTAGAAGCCCCCGTCCCCAGGGACTTCAGTGCCTCAAAATACTGAAGGGTCATAGTCTTGGCGTCCACCGTCTTGGCTATAGCGAAGATCTTGTCCAGGGCCAGGGAGAAGCCCTCGGCTCGCAGTATCGCCGCCTGGCGGTCACCCTCCGCCCGCAAGATCGCCGACTGCTTCTCGCCCTCGGCCACCTTGATGGCAGCCTCCCGCTTGCCGTCGGCCTCAGTGACCATGGCCCTTCGGTTACGCTCGGCAGCCATCTGCCGGTTCATGGCCTCCTGGACCTCCCGTGGCGGTAATATCTCCCGGATCTCCACCGCCGTGACCTTGACCCCCCAACGCTCGGTGACCTCGTCCAGCTTCACCCGCAGCACCTGGTTGATGTGCTCCCGTCTGGCCAGCACATCGTCCAGGCTGATATCGCCGATGACCGCCCGCAGGGTGGTGGTGGCCAAGCCCTGGGAGGCCCCAGCGAAGTTGCGAACCTGGACCACGCTGAGCACCGGCTCCACCACCTTCCAGTAGATCAGGAAGTCAATGGAGATGGGGGCGTTATCCTTGGTGATGCAGGTCTGGTGGGGTATCTCCAGGTACTGCTCCCGCAGATCCACCCAAACCGCCTGGTCGACGATGGGGATCAGGATCACGATGCCCGGTCCCCTTTGGCCGATGCACCGCCCCAGGCGAAAGACCACCAGGCGCTGGTATTCCCGGACGATCTTAAGCGCCATGACCACCAGGATGATGAACAGGATCACCACCAGCACGATAGCGAAGACGGTTACCTCCATGGGACACCTCCAGTTGGTGAGTTGACCAGAGGCCTCAAGGGTTTCCCTTACACGCCATTTATGGTACCTTGCGCACGCGAAGGCGCACACCCTCCATGTCTACCACCTGCACCGGGGCACCGCTCTCGATGTAGTCGTCAGCGATGGCGGTCCAAGACTCGCTGGCCACCTGAACCGTGCCCACCGGGTTGATCTCCGAGGTGGCCACGCCGGTGCGGCCCACCAGGGCCTGGGGGCCCATGGACAATTTAACCCGCTGGGCCCGGATTCCCGCGGACACGGCGAACAGGAAAAAGACGGTGAAGAGCCCCGCCATCCCGAAGACAATCCAGGGGTTCACGTACACCCGGGGCACCAATGGGGTAGTGGGAGAGAATGGGCTGAAGAGTAAAAGGGAGCCCAGGATGAACGAGATCACGCCACCGGCGGTCAAGACGCCATGGGTGGGTGCCTTCACATCTACGATGAAAAGGACTACGGCCAGGACGACCAGGGCCACCCCTCCCCAGTTAATGGGCAGGCTTTCGAAAGCTACGAAGGCCAGGATCAAGCAGATGACCCCGGTAATTCCGGGCAGGAGAGAACCAGGGTTATAGAACTCGGCAACGATGGCCCAGATGCCCACGGTGAAAAGGAGATAAGCGATGTTAGGGTCTATTAGGACGTGCAGGAACCCCTCCGGCAGGCTCATGGGGAATTCGCGTGCCGGCAAGCCCTTGGTTTTAAGTACCACATCGCCGACCGCGGTATTGACCCGGCGCCCATCGACCTTCTCCAATAGCTCGTTCAGGTCGTTGGCAATGAGGTCAATGACCTTGGCCTCCAGGGCCTCCCGCTCGGTGATGGACACGCTCTTGCGCACGGCCTCCTCGGCCCAGGTGGCGTTGCGGCCCCGGCGCTCGGCGATGCTACGGATGTAGGCGGAGGCATCATTGGTGATCTTGTCACTCAAGGTGGCCGGGATATCCTCGCCACCCCCACCCACCGGGTGGGCGGCACCGATGTTGGTGGTGGGGGCCATAGCGGCCACGTGGGCGGCATAGGTGATGAAAACCCCGGCCGAGCCAGCCCGGGCGCCGTAGGGCGCCACATAAACGATGACCGGGACCGGGGAGAGCAGGATCCGCTGCACAACGTTGCGCATGGAGGTGACATTGCCCCCGGGCGTATCCAACTGGATGACCACGCAAGCCGAGCCATCACTGGCAGCGTGGTCAATACCCCGACCCACGTACTGCCCTATCAAAGGATCAATGGCGCCCTTGACCGTGAGCAGGGTGACGTGGCCGCCGTCCTGGGCCCAGGCTGAGGCCGCCAGGGTACCACCCAACAACCAGGCCAGGATGAACAAGAGCACCACTGCCACCTTGCGCCGCATGCTGCTATCCTCTCCGTTGAGCAGAGCGCCAGCGCGCAAACACCAGCCAGATACTATTATATACCTGTTCCTGGTACAATACAAGCTAACAGCAAAGGATACCGTTGCTTTCACCGTGTGGAGGCGAATGGTCTGCCAGCCCTTATCCCCGCTGCGCGGAAAGCCCCATCACGCCCACAGAAAAACCGGCTCTCGGCGGGCTCGGCCAGCCCGTAGGGACGCAATTCAATTGCGCCCCTACTCAGATCCTGGCCTTGTCCCTGCCAGTCTTTATCCTCTTCCACGCCACCACCACTGCCCAGGTGATCAGGGCGGCTACCACGATCTCGGGCAGGCCATGGGTGATTCCTACGCCCACGGCCACACTCGGAGCCATGTAGCCCCGGACCACGGCCATGCCCAGCACCAGCACGGTATTGGTCAGGGTGCCGATGGCCGCAGCGATGATCAGAGCACCTGACTCATTGAAGTTTTTCAGGCCTGCATAGGTGAAATAGGCGGTGATGCCGATGAACATGCGGGGGAGGATGGCCACGAAGGGATCCTTGAACAACGGTACTGTGGCTTGCAGGAAGCTGAAGATCCCAAAGATAGTGCCGATGATCCAGCCTACCAGCCAGCCCTCCATGATCCCACCGATGATCGCTGGCACGTGCATGATTGTGGCATTGCCCGCCGGCGTTGGAACGGGTATGAAGCCCAACCTGGTGACGCCTAAGAGAATGGCAATGGCCGCCAGCACCCCCGCGATGACAATCCGCCGCACAGTGAACTGCGTGCCCATAATCCCTGCCTCCCTTGCTATTTCAAGTCCCTGGCCGCGGGAAGGCCACAAAGCCCCTGGGCTTGAGTGACCGCCCGCAGCACCGCCTGGGCCATAACATCGGCGGCCACTGCACCGATCACGCTCACGTCGGGACCCTTCCTCCTCTCCTTGCCAGTGGCCAGGGCAAAGATGGTATCGCCGTCGAACATGGTATGTACGGGCCGGATGGTCATGGCCAGGCCATCGTGGGCCATCTGGGCTACCTTGTTAACCTGCTCCTTGGTCAGGTAGGCATCGGTGGCCACCACGCCGATGGTGGTATTGGCGAAGGCCAGGATGGTCTGCCCCAGGCCGCCCTTCATCGACTCCAGGGTATTGGCGAAGCCGCCCACCACCGGCCGCCGTGTCCCAGCGACGATCTGGCCGGTCCGGGGGTCCACCACGTCCCCAAAGGCATTCACGGCCACGATGGCCCCCACCGTGATCCCCTTGCCGATTGCCTGGCTGGCCGTGCCCAGGCCGCTCTTGGTGGCGAATTTGGGGCCCAGAAGTTTGCCCACGCTGGCCCCGGTACCGGCACCCACGTTGCCCTCCGCTACCGGACCAGGGCTGGCTTGCCGGCAGGCCTGGTAGCCCGCCTCGGCATCGGGCCGCACCCGGGCCTGGCCGATGGTCAGGTCAAAGAGCACCGCCGCCGCAACTATGGGAACCCTTGCCACTTTGGCATCGAAGCCGTAACCCCTCTCCTCCAGGTACCTCATGGCCCCGCTGGCTGCCTCTAGCCCAAAGGCGCTTCCTCCGGTGAGGACGATAGCGTGGACCCGGTCCACCAGGTGCATGGGACGCATCAGGTCGGTCTCCCGGGTCCCCGGCGCCGCCCCCCGCACGTCCACTCCACCCATGGCCCCGGCCTCACAGAGGATCACCGTACAGCCGGTGGCCGCCTCCAGGTCGGTATAGTGGCCTACCTTCAGGCCGGCCACGTCGGTGATGGCGTTGTACATGACCGACTCCTTAAGCTATAGATTACAGGTGACAGACATCAGGAAGATGGCGGGCACGACACCAGCACCGCTAACTTGACCATCATGTTACCTGATGGATTTGTCTCCAGCCCTCCTCTGCCCCAGTTAGATGAGGCCCAAGGCTTTTCTCTCGACTGCCATGAGCATGAAGTTCGTCCTCACTCCGCGCCGTGCTACACCGGGAAGGGAAAGAGGGTCATCGTGGCTACGAAGGCCGCCACCATGGCCATGGCCAACAGGTCGGTTCGGGTCAGGCGTAGCCTTACCAAGCGGGTGCGGTCCTTACCGCCTACATAGCAACGGGCCTCCATGGCCAGAATCAGGTCCTCCGCTCGCCGAAACGAGTTAATGAAAAGCGGCACCACCAGCGCCAGCACCTGCCTGGTGGTCTGAATGAACTGCAGCTTGCCGCCCTTGCCCATGTCTGCACCCCGCGATGCCTGGGCCTTCATGATCGTCTCCAATTGCTCGGCCAGGATCGGTACGAAGCGCAACGCGATGGTCAAGATCAGCGACAATTCGTGCCCCGGGATGCGCAGCCGCGAGAAGGGAGCCAGCATATCCTCCGTGCCGTGGGCCAACTCAGTAGTGGTGGTGGTATTGGTCAGCAGGCTGGCCAGGAACAGGAGGTCCAGAAAGCGCAAAGTGGAGACCACCACCAGCTGCACGCTGCCGTTGGTGATATGGATGATCCCCCAGCGAAAGAGGGTAACCGAGACCATGTTCGGCGGCACAAAGGAGTCGCCGTAGAACAGGAGCTGCAAGATGGCCAGGGCGATGATCAGCCCCAGGGCCGGCTTAATGCCAGACAGGATGTACCTGACCGAGATGCCGGAGAGTGCCACAAACCCGAGGCATACCAGCAACAACATGACGTTGCTGACGTAAGATAAGCTAAAGGTGATGGGTAACACCATCAGCAACATGATGGTGATCTTGGCCCGGGGATCCAAGCGGTGCACGATGGAGTTACCGGGAAGATACTGACCGATGGTGATATTTCTCAGGAATTCAAAATCCTCCATATCTCTTGCTCTGCCTCTTCGACGTTCAATGTGCCCACGTCCACCGACTGGCCTCGGGACCTGAGTTCATGCATAACCTCGGTGACCTGGGGCACGCCCAGGCCGTACCGACGCAGTTCCTCACGCCGGGCGAAGATCTCTCGGGTCGAGCCAGTCATGACGGTCTTTCCATCGGCCAGGACGTAAATCCTATTCACCAACTCGGCTATGTCCTCCATATTTGGTGACACGAGGATGACCGTCATCCCCTCCCGCTCATGGAGGTTGCGGATACGGCCCAGCAGTTCCTTGCGGCTCCGTGGGTCCATCCCTGAGGTGGATTCGTCCAGGATCAGCACCTTAGGCCGCAGCGCCAGCACTCCGGCTATGGCCGCCTTGCGCATCTCACCGCCGCTCAGCGAGAACGTGTAACGGTCTTTGAACTCTTCGAAGCCCAGTCCCACCATCTCCATGGCCCACTTGACTCGGGGCCGTAGCTCCTCCAGGGACAACCCCATCTGGCGGGGACCAAAGGCGATGTCGTCTCCCACCAACCGCTCAAAGAGCTGGTCCTCAGGATACTGGAAAACCAACCCCACCTTCTGGCGCAGTTTCCGCAGATCCAGGCTGGGATCGCTCAGGTCCTGGCCGTCCACGATGACCTTTCCCGGCTCTCTGGGCCGGATGAGCCCGTTGAGGTGTTGCACCACGGTGGATTTTCCGGAACCGGTGCGGCCGATGATGCCCACGGCATCGCCGGAATCGATCTCCATGCTCACACCGTGCAAAGCCACCGCTTCCAGAGGCGTGTTCCGGAGATAGGTATGGTGAAGATCGTTGACCCTTATTATTGGTTCAGCCTTCTCCATGTACCTGCCTCTCCCTGGTGCTGGCCCTGAGCACGTTGCTCACCACCTCCTCCACCGTCACCAAGTCCCGGGGGAAGGCGGGGATGCGTCGGCTCAGCGCGTGGGCCAACTCGGTGACCTGAGGCACATCCAGTTGCAGTTCTCGTAGCTCATCCACATGGCTGAAGACCTCCCGTGGTGAGCCCTCCATAACGATCTGGCCCCGCTCCATGACGATAACCCGGTCTCCATCCACCGCTTCGTGCATGAAATGGGTGATGGCGATGACGGCCACGCCGCTCTGATGGAGCTTGCGGACAGCAGCCAGGACGCCCTCCCGGCCCACCGGGTCCAGCATGGCGGTGGACTCATCCAGAATCAGGCATTCCGGCTCCATGGCTATGACCCCGGCGATGGCAAGCCTTTGCTTCTGGCCGGCGGAAAGCAGGTGGGGCGCTCGCTGGCGGTAAGGGGTCATCTCCACGACCTCCAGGGCCCTGGCAACCCTCTTTTGCAGCTCTTCCCGGGGAAGCCCCAGATTCTCCGGGCCGAAAGCCACGTCTTCCTCAACCACGGTGGCCACGATCTGGTTGTCCGGAATCTGGAAGACCATGCCCACGGTGCGGCGAATGTCCCGGACGTGAGCGCTATCCCTGGTGTTCCAGCCATTCACCCAGACCTGGCCCCTGGTGGGGATGAGCAGGGCATTCAGGTTCTTGGCCAGGGTGGATTTCCCGGAGCCGTTATGCCCCACGATGACCAGATATTCACCCTTCTCGACCTGCAGATCGATGTGCTTTAAGGCCTCGATGGAGTGCTCGCTCTCGGCGTTATAGGAAAAACTGACGTCCTCAACGCGGATCAATGGTTCAGTTGCCAACCACCGCCTCCTGCCAGTGCGCCCGGGGCCGATGCACAGCCCCGTGGGGTCTTGTAGCTCTATCGGCCCGGTATGATGTCCGGCCGGAAAGCCCAAATTTCGTTGGCCTCCTCTCAACCCCTGCCCCCGTAAGGGCTGCCCTTCCCCCAACCCAGCCAGTACTACGTGAGAGAGTAGACGCTACACCCTCCGCGGGTTCGCCAGCCAAAAAAAAGCCCCTTCGCAACGACCGAAGAGGCTCACGGTGCCCCAGTATGCCAATCTGGCCGTCTCGGTCGTCACCGATCCAAGCGGGTATTGTTAGTAGCTCTCGGGCTTCGCCAGCAATGCTCCGACGACACCAGGTCCTCGGACAGCCTCAGCCTTTCTGCTACCTGCCATCCAACGCTGTCTCTCTCACCGCCGGCCATGCCGGTAGGTGGCTGGCTCTATTATACAGCACCCGATGGCTAAAAGGCAACATTGACCCATCGAGCGATTGTACCGAAGGTTCAGGGTCTAGTCGGCACGCCGGTGCTTCTTCCAACCATCATCGTGGCTCGCTCTCCAGTACGCGCAGTCCTTGCCGGACCTGGGCGCGGTCCTGGGCGTCGATGAGGGAGACGAAGACGTCTTCCAGGGAAGGGGAAATCGGGGCGATGTGCTTTACGGCAACGCCCGAGGAGCGTAAAGCCTCCTCTATGACAGGGAGGGCCTGGTCCGCCGAATCCACCACCACGTGCAACAGGAGGCCGTAAAGAGCCGTGTCTTTAACAAATGGCAGGCGGCTCAGGGCCTCCAGGGCGCCCATGGCCGGCGAGGCGTCCACCTCCAGGAGGTCCCCCGCTAAGTAGTTGGCTTTCAGCTCATCCGGTGTCCCCAGGGCGATGAGCCGGGCATTGTGCATGAGGCCAAGGGTGTTGCAGTGCTCCGCCTCGTCCAGGTAATGGGTGGTGACGAAAACGGTGATCCCCTCTCCGGCCAGGCCGTAGATCATGTCCCAGAAATTCCGGCGCGAGGCAGGATCCACCCCGCCGGTGGGCTCGTCCAGAAAAAGGATGGCGGGCCGGTGGACGATGGCGCAGCCCAGGGCCAGCCGCTGTTTCAGGCCCCCGGAAAGATTGGCGGCCAGCTCATTCTCGCGGCCAGTCAGGTTGGCCATGGCGATGAGGTCGGCGACGCGCTGAGGCCTTCCGGACATGGGCACCTGGTAGATGTCGGCGTAGAACTCCAGGTTCTCGCGCACGGTGAGGTCGGAATAGAGCGAAAAGCGCTGGGACATATAGCCCAGTTGCTCCTTCACCTTCTCCGGCTCTTTCACCACGTCGTAGCCGGCCACTTTGGCCCTCCCCCTGGTGGGGGCCATGATGCCGCAGAGCATGCGGATGGTGGTCGTCTTGCCGGAGCCGTTGGGCCCCAGGAAGCCGAAGATCTCTCCCTCCTGGACCCGGAAGCTCAGGCCGTCCACGGCAGTGAAATCGCCAAAGGCCTTGGTTAGACCGCTGACTTCGACGGCGTAGGTCATGGGCGAACAGTCAGATTCATGAAGACGTCCTCCATGGAGGGCGGGATCTGGCGCAAGGTCACAACCTCCACCCCGGCGGCCCGGAGGGATAGCTCCAGGCGGGACCGGGCCGAGGCGGCATCGCTCACTACCAAGTGCAGGAGATCACCGAAGACCTGGGCGTCTTCCACTCCTGGGGTCTGCCGCGCCACCTGCTGGGTGATCTCGCGGGGGCGGCCTTTCAGCTCTAGGATCGCTTTGCCCAGGTGAGCTTTGAGCTTATCGGGGGTGCTGCAGACCAGGAGCTGCCCATGAGTCATGAATCCCACCGTGCTGCAGCGCTCGGCCTCGTCCATGTACGGCGTGCTGACGAAGATGGTGACGCCGCGGCGCAAGAGGTCGTACAGTATCCGCCAGAACTCCCGCCGGGACAGCGGGTCCACCCCGGTGGTGGGCTCGTCCAGAAATAATATCTCTGGCTCGTGGATCAGGGTGCAGGCCAGGGCCAGCTTCTGCTTCATGCCACCTGAAAGGTATTCAGCCCGGCGGTGCTGGTATCCGGTCAGCCGGCTGAAGGCCAATAGCTCCACCGCGCGCTTCTCCCGTACCTGGCGGGGGACCTGGTAGATGTCGGCGAAAAAGGACAGGTTCTCCTTCACCGAGAGATCGCCATATAGGTTGAAGCGCTGCGACATGTAGCCGATGCGGGCCTTGATCTGCTCAGATTGGGAGATCACGTCGTACCCTGCCACGCTCGCCTGGCCTTCACTGGGCGCCAGGATGCCGCAGAGCATGCGGATGGTGGTGGTCTTGCCCGCCCCATCGGGGCCCACCAGGCCGAAGATCTCCCCCCGCCGAACTGTCAGGTTCAGACGGTCCACCGCTACCAGGGAGGCGAAGCGTTTGGATAGGTTCGTGGTTTGTATGACAGAATCCAATCCTCTATTTCCCTGTGGCAATCTGCGCATCGGCCGGCATCCCAGGCTTCAGGAAATGCTCGGGGTTCGCCAGCTTAATGCGCACGGCGAAGACGGTGTTCACCCTCTCCTTCTGGGTCTGGACATTCTTGGGAGTGAACTCAGCCTTTGGGGAGATGTAGACCACCTCACCAGGGAAAACCTGGCCGGGGAAGGAGTCTGTGCGCACCTGCACTCCTTGACCGTGTTTCACCCGGCCCACCTGGTCCTGGGGTATATACACGGTGAGTCGCATTTTGTCCAGGTCCGCCACGGTGACCACCGTGGTGCCTGGCGCGGCCATCTCACCAACGCGCACCGCTACATTAGTCACCAGGCCCTCGATGGGCGAGTGCAGGCTGAGCTTGTCCAACTGTACCAGGAGAACCCCTAGGGCTGCCTCCGCCTGGCGCACCTGGGCCTGGGCCACCTCCAACTGCTCCTTGGTGGCCCCTGCCTCCAGGGCAGCCAACCGCGCCTGAGCCGCGTCCGCCGCGGCGACGTAGGCCTGATACTGGGCATAAGCCGCATCTACCTGGGCGTTCAAGGACAGGGGGTTGCGCTTCATCTCCAACAGGTTGTCCAGGTTTCTCTCGGCGCCTTCCTTGTTGGCCAGGGCCACATCCAGGGCCGACCAAGCCGCCCACCATTGGTACACCGCGGTGTTGTATCTCTGTTTGCCCTCCCGGAAAGGCAGGCTGGCCAGGGGCTCGGACTGATCCTTCAGGTATTCGGCGGCCTCTTTGTTGGCCTGAGCCTGTCCCACCTGGTGGGCCGCCATCGCCAACTGGGCCCTGGCCGCATCGATCTTAGCATTCAGCTCCTGAGGATTGGACCGAACGGCCTTGGCGTTCTCCCAGGCCTTTTGCGCGCCGTCGCGCCAGGCCATGGCTTGGGCCACCCCCGCCCTGGCCATGACGATCTCCTCCGGACGAGCCCCCACCGCCAGTTGATTGTAGGCAGCCTTGGCCGAGTCCACCACCGCCTGGGCCTGGCGGATCTGCGCCTGGAGCAGGGCGTCGTCTAATTGGAGCAAAACGTCCCCTTTGTGGACACCGGTCCCCTCGTCGACGGCGATCGCCTTCACCTTGCCACCGATCTCCACGCCCAGCTCGCTCTCTTCGGCTTCGATGGTCCCCGAGGCGGCAATGGTCTCCTGGCCGAGGTTGGCCAGGCCCAGGTAGCCCCGGTTGTCCCATACGTACCACCCTATTGCGCCGGTAATGACCAGCATTATGGCCGCTATGATCACCAGCCTACGGTTAGTCACGTTGGGCTCCTTCAAGGATGCAGCCTGCCCGTCAGTGTCCTTCACTCCAGTCTCTTATGGAAGCGGCGGGCGCTGAAGGCCAATACTACCACCCCGAAGATCAAAAGGATCGCCGCCTCATCCCACAGGTAGGTGAACCCCGCCCCTTTCAGCACCAGCCCCCTGATGATCCGCAGGAAGTAGGATAGCGGGACCAGGTAAGTGATGAGTTGAATGGGCTTCGGCATGGCTTCTATCGGGAAGAAGAAGCCAGAGAGGATGATCGTCGGCAGCATAAAAAACATGGTGCTTTGCAGTGCCTGGTACTGGGTCCTCGAGATGGTGGAGATGAACAGGCCAATGCCCAGGGAGAACAGGACAAATACCAGAGAGAAGATCAACAGTAAGACCACGTTGCCCCTCACGGGCATGCCGAACCAGAGGGTGGCGATGGTCAGGGCAATGCCGGCATCGCCGAAGGCGATGAGGATGTAGGGCACGATCTTGCCGATCAGGAGCTCGATGGGCCTGATGGGGGTGACGATGAGCTGCTCCAGTGTCCCCCTCTCCCGCTCGCCCACCACGGTAAAGGCGGTGAGCCCCAGGGTGATCCACTGCAAGATAGTGCCCACCAGCCCCGGCACGTTGAACACCACGCTCTCCATCCCGGGGTTGTACCATACCCGGGGCCGGAAATCCAGGGGCATCTCCAGGGTGCGCCCCAGGCGAGAGGAGACTATCTGAATGGATTCGTTCTGGGCGATGATGGTGGCATAGGACAGGGCGGTGCTGGCGATGGCCGGGTCTGAGCCGTCCAGGAAGAACTGGACGGAGGAGCTCTCGCCCCTCTGGATCTTGCTGGTATAGCCGGCCGGGATCACCAGAGCGGCCTTGGCCCGTCCACTGTCAATAAGAGAGGCTATCTGGTCATAGTTTTCAGCATTCCACACGAAGTCGAAGTATTGAGAGCGCCGGAAAGCCTCGACCAGCTCCCGGCTCGGGGCTGTCTTCTCCTGGTCCCACAGGGCCGTGGCGATGTGCTTCACATCGGTGCTCAGCGCATAGCCGAACAGGAAGAGCTGGACCACCGGCATGAGGAACACCAGGGCGAGGGTTCGAGGGTCCCGCCGGATGTGAATGAGCTCCTTGCGCATTATCGGTATGATGCGGCTATTCATCTCGCCGGCTCCTTTGGGCTGGTCACGCCCGTAAGGAATAGCTCCACCACCTCGGGGATGACTTTTTCGTAGGGCATGGGAACCACGTTCTTTCCCATCATCACCTCCTGCCCCAGGATGAAGATCATAAACATGCCAAAAAAGGCCCGCGATACGATGACGGGATCGCACGGCCGGAAAGCCCCGGTGGCAATGCGCTCACGAAGGTATTCTTCAAAGATAGTGCCC
>JACQYG010000133.1 GCA_016208345.1 Chloroflexota bacterium | reverse complement strand
GCTAACCTGGCGGCCAAGACCGGGGCGGCAGTGATCCCCGTTGTTTTCTACCGACTTCCCGATGGCAGGTACCGGGGTATCTTGGAAAGACCCTTGGACCTAGTTAATACCGGGAATCTCAGGGCCGACCAAGCGGAAAACATGGCGCGGATGATCTCCGCTCTCGAGAAGTACGTGATCCAGCACCCCGACCAGTATTACAAGTTCCAGCCCATGTGGGAATGAGCGCAAGAAGCTTGAAGGTGGCCATCGTCCACGACTGGCTCAATCAGGTTGGCGGGGCCGAGGAAGTGTTGGAGGTCCTCCACCAGCTCTTCCCGCAGGCGCCGATCTACACCTCCATCTACGCGCCAAAGGCGACGCCTCCAGCCTATCGGACCTGGGACATCAGGTCCAGCTTCATGCAGCACCTGCCTCTAGCCACCTCGAAGCACCAGGCCTATCTCTTCTTCTATCCCTGGGCCTTCGAGCGGTTTGAGCTCAATGATTACGATCTGGTCATCGCCAACTCCAGCGGGTTTTGCCACGGCGTCCGTACCCGGCCTCCCACCACGCACGTTACCTATTGCCTCACCCCACCGCGCTACGTCTGGAACTACGCGGACTACATACTGCGTGAAGGCGTGGGGACGCTGCCCAGGCTTTTGTTGCCCTTGTTCATCGGCCGCCTGCGCCATTGGGATGTCAGGGCCTCCCAACGCACCGACCACTTCATCGCCATCTCCCAGACGGTCAGGGAGAGAATTATCAGCTATTATGGCCGTCAGGCCGCGATCATCTATCCACCGGTAGACACGTCGGCCTATCAGGTCACGGACAGAATAGATGACTACTTCCTGATAGTTTCCCGCTTGGTGCCTTACAAGCGCATTCACCTTGCAGTGGAGGCCTTCAATGCGCTAAAATTGCCTTTGGTGGTCATCGGGGAGGGCAGGGCCCGTGCGGCTCTGGAGCGCCTGGCGCAGCCTAACGTCAGGTTTCTTGGCCGGCTTCCCCAGGAAGAGGTGCATCGCTACATGGCCCGTTGCCAGGCCTTCATCTTCCCAGGGGAGGAGGACTTCGGCATCGCCCCAGTGAAGGCCCATGCCGCCGGCCGCCCGGTGATCGCCTATGCCGGGGGAGGTGCCCTGGACTCGGTAGTGGAGGATGTGACCGGCACCTTCTTCCGGGAGCCCGCGGCGGAGTCGCTGGCCCAGGCAGTGCGGCAGTTCGATCATCGAGCCTACGACCCAGCGGCCATCCGGGCCCATGCCCTGGGGTTCGATACCCGGGTCTTCAAGGACAAGATCATCGACTTTATCAAAATGAGGGGTGTTCCGCTTTGAAGCCCTATCGCTACTCTAGGAGGTTCCTCATGACCGCTACAGCTATTGGCGACCTGAATCCTTCGCCTCGCATCCTGCTTGGCCCAGGGCCCAGCAACGTTCACCCTCGGGTGCTGAGGGCCATGGCCACGCCACTGGTAGGGCACCTGGACCCGGAGTTCATCAAGATCATGAACGAGACCAAGGCGCTCCTGCAGTATGTGTTCCAGACCCAGAATCCCCTGGCGATCCCTATCTCCGGCACCGGCAGCGCCGGGATGGAGGCTGCCCTTTATAACCTGATCGAAGAGAACGATGAGGTCGTGGTGGCGGTTAGCGGGTTCTTCGGCGAGCGCATGTGCGACATGGTGCACCGCTGCCGTGGCAAGCTGGCCAAACTGGAGGTGCCCTGGGGCCAGGTCTTCGCGCCGGAGCAAATCGAAGAGAGCCTCAAGCAGAAGGTCAAGCTCCTGGCGATCGTCCATGCCGAGACCTCAACGGGCGCCCTCCAACCGGTGGAGGAGATCGCCAAACTTTGTCACCGATACGACGCACTGCTTGTGCTGGACACGGTGACTTCCCTGGGCGGTGTGCCGGTGGAAGTGGACGGATGGGACATCGATGCCTGCTACAGCGGCACCCAGAAGTGCCTCTCTTGCCCGCCGGGGCTGGCGCCAATCACCCTGGGGCCAAGGGCGGTGGAGGCCCTGCGCTCGCGCCAGACCAAGGTGCAGAGCTTATATTTAGACCTAACCATGATAGAGAAGTACTGGGGGCAGGAGCGCACCTACCATCATACCGCTCCCATCTCCATGAACTACGCCCTGCGGGAGGCGCTACGCCTGGTGCAGGAAGAGGGGCTGGAGGCCCGTTTCGCCCGACATCGGCTCAACCACCGGGCCCTGGTAGCCGGCATCCAGGCCATGGGCCTGGAGATGTTCGTGCCAGAATCCCATCGCCTGCCCACCTTGAACACGGTGAAGGTGCCGCCAGGCGTAGATGAGGCCAAGGTCCGCGGTATTCTGCTCCATGAGTTCAGCATCGAGATCGCCAGCGGCCTTGGCCCCCTGAAAGGCGTCATCTGGCGCATCGGGCTCATGGGACATTCCTCCCGCAAGGAGAACGTGCTCCTAATACTAGCAGCCCTGGAGCATGCCCTGGCCACCCAGGGATACGCGGTGCCACGAGGGGCAGGTGTGGAGGCGGCGGGCAAGGTGTACTTGCAAGGGTAGAGGAAGAGCGCAAAGCAGAACCGTGAACATGGAGGAAGCCATGTCCTGCCTTCCACCCTATGCTCTTTAATGTTTCCAGGGCAACCTACCATGACTGCGTCGTATGTGGCGCTCCATAAGTCAGGCGAATTGGCCAGGCGCGCGAAGATTGCCTGGGAGATGCTGGCCGAGTGCCGAATCTGCCCCCGGAACTGTAAGGCTAACCGGCTGCAAGGCAAAACCAGCCAGTGCCGAACTGCCGATAAGCCAGTGGTTTGCAGCTTTCACGCCCACTTCGGAGAGGAGTCTCCTTTGGTGGGCCGCCACGGCTCGGGGACGATCTTCTTCACCCACTGCAACCTGCGCTGCCTGTACTGCCAGAACTATACCATCAGCCAACTCGGCGAGGGCCAGGTCACTGAGATCGAGGACCTGGCCAAGATGATGTTGGCACTGCAAAGGGCCCGGTGCCACAATATCAACTTCGTCTCCCCAACCCACGTGGTGCCGCAGATACTGGCGGCCTTGGAGTTGGCGGCGAGGAATGGGCTGACCATACCGCTGGTATATAATACCGGCGGTTACGATTCCCTGGAGACGCTGGAGCTCCTGGATGGCATCATTGACGTCTACATGCCGGACATGAAGTACAGCGACGAACAAACCGCCAAAAGGCTTTCCGGCATCGCCAATTACCCGGAGCTCAACCGACTGGCGGTAAAGGAGATGCACCGGCAGGTGGGGGATCTGGTGGTGGACGAGCAGGGAGTAGCTCAGAGGGGGCTCCTGGTGCGGCACCTGGTATTGCCCGGCGGCCTGTCAGGAAGCGAGGATGTCTTTCGTTTTCTGGCCCAGGAGATCTCTACTGACACCTATCTGAATATCATGGACCAGTATCGACCATGCTATAAAGCTGGTGAGCATCCGCCCTTGAATCGGCCCTTGACCAAGGAAGAATACCAGGAGGCGGTGGAGCGGGCCCTCCAGTACGGCTTGACCCGCCTGGACCGGCCTCGGAGGGTATTTATCTTTTGGGAATAGGGCACCTCACACCGTCGTCGGTTCCTTTTCCTAACCGATAAAGAAACCGTCCGCCCCCACTGGTTCCAACCAAGACGTTGGCGTCCCTACTTCATCAAACCCCCCTTCATATGAGTCGCCAAGCCTGAGCTGGCGACCTACGCCACGGTTTTCATCGGCTCTTCATCGAGCACATCCTGCCGCTCCGAAGATGCCTTGCGAAAGACGATCTCCGTGCCTTCCCTATCCACCAGCACCGTATCGCCTTCGACGAAGCGACCCTCCAGCACCTGCACCGCCAGAGGATCCATCACCCGTCTCTGGATAGTGCGCTTGAGAGGGCGGGCACCATAGACCGGATCAAACCCCTCGTTAGCCAGGTATTCCTTGGCCGCCGGCGTGACCCTCAGGCCAATCTTGCGTTCGGCCAGGCGCTTTTCGATATTAGCCAATTGAATATCAACGATCTTGACGATTTGTTCTACATCCAATGAATGGAAGATGATGATCTCGTCCACTCGATTTAGGAACTCAGGCCTGAAAGTCTGCCGCAAGGCCTCCATCACCCGACGCCGCATCTCTGCCTCGTCCTTGCCGCTCAGGTCCCGGATCCAGTCGCTGCCCACGTTGGAGGTCATGATCACCACACTGTTTTTAAAGTCCACGGTGCGTCCTTGTCCGTCGGTGAGGCGCCCATCGTCCAGGAGTTGCAGCAGCACGTTGAAGACATCCGGGTGGGCCTTCTCGATCTCGTCGAAGAGCACCACGCTGTAGGGTCGCCGCCGCACGGCCTCGGTGAGCTGCCCTCCCTCTTCGTAGCCGACGTAGCCGGGCGGCGCCCCGATGAGCCGGGCCACCGTGTGCTTCTCCATATATTCGGACATATCGATGCGCACCATGGCCTGCTCGTCGTCGAAGAGGAACTCGGCCAGCGCTCGGGCCAGCTCGGTCTTGCCCACCCCGGTGGGACCCATGAAGATAAAGCTGCCGATGGGACGGTTGAGATCCTGGAGCCCGGCCCGGGCTCGTCGCACCGCATTGGCCACGGCCCGAATGGCCTCTTCTTGGCCCACTACCCGCAACTGCAGGCGTCCCTCCATTTTTAGGAGCTTCTGTATCTCGCCCTCCATCAGCTTGGACACCGGGATGCCGGTCCACTTGGCCACTATTTCGGCCACGTCCTCTTGATCCACCTCTTCCTTGAGCATCTTCCGGGTCTTCTGAAGCTCGGCCAGGCGCTTCTCCTCGGCTTTCAACTGGACATCTAGCTCAGACAGGACACCATAGCGCAACTGAGCAGCACGATTGTAGTCCAGGGCTCGTTCCGCCTTTTCGGTATCCACTCGGGCTTGTTCTACCTGTTCCTTGGTGCGACGGATCTTCTGGATGCTCTCTTTCTCCCACTGCCAATGGGCACGCATCTGGCTGGATTGCTCTTTAAGCTCGGCCAGCTCTTTGTCCAACCTGGCAAGCCGCTGGCGAGAGGCGGAGTCACGCTCCTTTTGTAGCGCTACTCGTTCGATCTCCAGTTGTTTGATCTTGCGCTCCGCCTCGTCCAGGTCTGCCGGCAAACTATCGATCTCCATGCGCAGGTGCGAGGCCGCCTCGTCAATCAGGTCGATGGCTTTGTCGGGAAGAAACCGGTCAGAGATGTAGCGGTGGGAAAGCACCGCCGCAGCCACCAGGGCGGAGTCCTGGATGCGCACGCCATGGTGTACCTCATAGCGCTCTTTGAGGCCCCGGAGTATGGAGATCGTATCCTCTACCGTGGGCTCGCCCACCGACACCGGCTGGAAGCGCCTCTCCAGAGCAGCATCTTTCTCGATGTGCTTGCGATACTCATCCAGGGTAGTGGCACCGATGCAGTGCAGCTCGCCCCTGGCCAGGGCGGGTTTCAACATGTTGGAGGCATCCATGGCCCCCTCAGCCGCTCCAGCGCCCACTACGGTATGCAGCTCGTCGATGAACAGGACAACGTCACCCTGGGACTGGATGACCTCTTTCAACACCGCCTTCAGGCGTTCCTCAAACTCACCCCGGTATTTGGAGCCGGCCACCAGTGCCCCCAGGTCCAGGGCCACGATACGCTTGTCCTTCAAGGTTTCCGGGACATCTCCGCGGGCGATACGCTGAGCGAGCCCCTCGGCAATGGCGGTCTTGCCCACCCCCGGCTCGCCAATTAGCACCGGGTTATTCTTGGTCCGCCTGGATAGCACCTGCATCACTCGCCTGATCTCCTCATCCCGCCCGATGACCGGGTCCAACTTGCCTTTCCGAGCCAGGTCGGTCAGGTCGCGGCCGTAGCGCTCCAGGGCCTGATATTTATCTTCCGGGTTCTGGTCGGTGACCCGCTGTCCACCACGGATCGTGGATAGGACCTGGTATATCTGCTCTCTAGTCACCCCCAAAGATCTCAGGACCCTACCCCCGGCCCCCTTGTCGCCTTCATCGGCAATCGCCAGAAGCAGATGCTCCGTGGACACGAACTCGTCCTTGAGCCGGCTGGCTTCCTGCTCCACCAGGTCAAAGGCCCGTTTTAGCCGCGAGGAGACATACACCTGCCCACCGTAGACCTTCGGCAGCCGGGCCAATTCTCCGGCGACCTGTTGTTTTGCCTGCTCCGGATCCACCTGGAGCCGACGCATGATCTGGGAAACCAAGCCCTCCGGTTGATCCAGGAGAGCGTACAGGAGATGTTCTACCTCGATCTGATTGTGGTTCTGCTCCTCCGCCAATCTCTGGGCGGCCACAGTGGCTTCCTGCGCCTTTTCGGTTAACCGGTTGATGTTCATACTACTTCACGTACCCCCTGGGCCAAAGAGGCTCTTGTTCCATAGACTGAATGGCCTCCAGGATGGCGGCCTTGCTGGCCAGGATAGGCAACGATAGGGTGCCAACCACCTTTTCGTCTAATGCCTTGGGCAACAAGCGGCGTAGTTCGGTTAGGGCCTCGTTGGGGCCAGCCAACACCAAGCGGTCAAAAGGCTGGACGCGACAGTATTCCGTCAACTGCGCCACCACGTTTTTCAGGTGTTCGTGGACCTTGGCCTCGTGGTGTCGCTGCATCCGCGCGGCAGCCCACCCGCCCTGCTTGTGTTTGCCGGGCAATGCCGGATACAGGACATCGCCGTACTCCTCCACCTGGCCCAGGTGAACGCTGAACAGCCTTGCCTTCTCCTTGTCCACCAGGACCACGCAATAAGGCCGATATACGGCCAGAGCAGCGCGGAGCGGCCCCAGTTGGGGCCGGGTCTCGAAATACAAGGCGTTCTGCACGGTCATGGGTAGCTGGAAAACGTGCCAAAGGCCTTTTGGTTCACAGGAGAATACGGCGAGCCCTTTGCCTTTTGGCCGGTATTCGGACTCCAGGAAACCCAAGACCCGTTCCATCTCCCTCTGGAGGGCCTTGGCGTCTCTGGGCTGGACCAGTTGAGCTTCCAACCTGGCACGCATGTCCTTGCACAAGAGACGCAGGTATTCCCGGCTGGACACCTTCTGCGGTTCGGTGTCCAGGTACACCGAGAGGATCGGGGTGTCCAGGCTCTCCAGCTTGTCCAACTCTGCCAGATCATCAGTGAACGCCATTTGCGAACCTCCCTAGTCTTTTATCATCACCAGTCCCAGTATTGCCTACGGGGCCGCCGGCGGAAAAATGGCATCAGGATCATGCCCAACACGAAGCCCCCTATATGGGCCCACCATCCTACACCACCGGTGACATGGCTAGCATAGGTGACGGCGGCCAGGCCATTGAAGAATTGGGCGATAAACCACAGCCCCAGCAGCAGCAACGCCGGCACGTCGATCACCGTGAAGAAAAAGAAGAACGGCACCAGCACCGATACGGAGGCCCAAGGAAACATCAGGATATATGCCCCGAGAACCCCTGCAATAGCGCCGCTGGCCCCGATCAGCGGAACCCGGGAATCGGCGAAGAGCGCCACCTGGGCCAGGCCCGCACCGATGCCACTTGCCAGGTAGAATACCATATAACCGAAATGCCCCATGGCATCTTCGACATTGTCACCGAAGACCCACAGGAACAGCATGTTCCCCAACAGGTGCACCCACCCGGCATGGATGAAGAGCGAGGTGACCAGGGTCACCAGAGGCCAGGGCGAGCGCTCCCCCAGGTGGCCTAGATAGCCCGTGATGGCCAGAGGAGTAGCGCCCCACGCGTGTACAAAGGCGTCCAGCCTCCGCCCCAGGCCCAGCTCAAAGAGAAACACCAACACGCTAGCTCCGATGAGCAGGTAGTTGACGATGGGAAAGTGCCGGGAACGCACGTTGTCGGATATGGGGATCAAGTGCTACCCCCTAAGGCGGTCAAGAGTCGATGGATCTCCTCCTCGTACTCGGTCTTCATCTGTTCCATCTGTTGTTCGAGCTGACGGACCTGCTCGGTGAGGTTCAGTATGACCTCCACCCCGGCCAGGTTGACACCCAGGTCGCCGATCAACCGCTGGATCAACTGAAGGCGTTCTATGTCGTGCTGCGAATAGAGCCGAATATTTCCCCTGGAACGCGAGGGGGCAATCAGCCCCATGCGCTCGTAATAACGCAGGCTCTGCGGGTGCATCTTGACCAGTTGAGCCGCCACGCTTATGACGTAGCATGGTTCGCGCTCATCAAACATGGAGCATACCTCTTGACTGGAACAGGATAATCAGGCCCAGCCCCGGATCTGCCTCAATTCCTCAAACAGCCGAAGTTCGCGCTCGCTGAGTTGGGTTGGCAAGAGTGCTTTTACCTTGACAAAGAGGTCGCCTCGCTGGTTGCGGTCCTGCAGACTTGACATGCCCTGGCCCGCCAGGCGGAATACCTTGCCGTTTTGCGTCTCGGGCGGTATCCTGAGGGCCAGCCTGCCACCTTTGAGCGTCGGCACCGACAGCTCACCTCCCAGGACCAGCTTGGTAGACGTTGGGCACCAGCAAAAGCCTCCTCCAGGGTAACCTCCACCGGCTGCTCGTAGTCCTGGCCCCGGCGTGCGCGCCGGGAGCTTTCGAAACCGCCGGCGCGACCCATCCCCCCGAAGAAGGTTTGAAAGAACTCCGAGAAGCCAGTCCCGCCGAACATCTGGCCCAGCTCTTCCTCGGTGATGGTCCTCTGGTAATATTGGCCACCTGGCTCTCCACCAAACCCAAACTGGCTCCAATCGAAGGGTTGACCGCCGCCAGCTCGCTGCCACTGCTCGTACTGCTGCCAGTTGGCTCCCAGGGTGTCATACCTCTTGCGCTTTTCAGGATCGCCCAGCACCTCGTAGGCCTCGTTGATCTCCTTGAAGCGGGCCTCGGCCGCCTTCTTATCCCCAGCAGTCACATCGGGGTGATACTTGCGCGCCAGCTTGCGATAGGCCTGTTTGATGTCTTTATCAGTGGCCGCCCTATTCAGGCCAAGGATCTGGTAATAGTCTTTGTACTGCATGGATTATCCCGATCAACCGGATTACACACCATCTCAATTGTTGATATTATACAGCTTGAGTATTTAATTGTCAAGGAATATACCAAGTTGTGTCAAGTTTCATAAAAAATCATAGTAAAGGTCTTGACAATGGTATTATCAATGTGCTATAATTGCCGTCGAAAAGGAGAGGTACGGTTGGCAGAGGACCTTTCTTCGGCACCAAGGTACGTCATCAGCGTGGCGGCCAGGCTCGCCGGCCTTCCTGCCCATACCTTGCGCCTTTACGATCGCCGGGGGCTGGTGCAACCAGCCCGTACGGGAGGCGGGAACCGGCTTTATT
>JACQYG010000096.1 GCA_016208345.1 Chloroflexota bacterium | reverse complement strand
CATCATGCCGCCGGGCCCCCATCCGCTCGGGAACCCGCGGCCTCCCCCCAAGCCCCATGGGCCCGGCCCTTGGACGCCAGGCGACCACGCCGCCGTCCGGCTCAAGCCCCGGCCCAGGGCCACTAGACTGGCCGCCCCGGCCACCAAAACCAGCCCCACCAGGGCGGCGCTGGCGACCAACAACAACCACTTGAATGCGCTTCTCATTTCGTGCCTCACTTCCAGTTGGCGGGGGGCAGCAGGCCCCCCGCCTATATCCAACCGATGCCAAAGGGCATCGGAGAGTATTGGCCCAACCGCGTTGGGCCACTTGCCAAAGACGCCGGGCCTAAGATACCGCGGCCTGGCGTTCTTTTAAAGAATCCAGGCCTTGGCCCTAGCCCAGCTTATTTCCGCAGTATGGACACACCTGCCAGTCCGCCTGCACCGGCTTCTGGCAGCTCTTGCAGGTGGCGCTGGGCTGAACCGCCGCCGTGGCCCCGGGTGCCTGGGGCGCGCTGAAGTACTTCACCAACCACACAATGCCCAGGACCAGCAGGACCAGGAACAGCACCGGCAGCCCCACCATGGCCGCCATGGTCAGGAGCCCGAAGAGCCCGAGGCCGAATCCCGGCCCTCCCATCATCCCGCCCGGATACCAGCCACCCATCATGCCGCCCGGCCCCCAACCGCCCCCGAAGTACCCGGGTCCGTAGCCGCCAAACCCGCCGAATAATATCGGCAAGAGAGCGATGCCCACACAGAAGACCAGGAGCACCACCAGTCCGAAGACCAGGGCCCCCAGCCAGCGACTTCTACCCATTGTCGAAACCTCCTCCAAACAGACTGGACAATTCCTGTCCGATGATCCCGGGGTCCCCAAGGGGTCGGAGACCCCTTGGGGTATCGTCTTGTGCCCTGATCATAACGCATAAATGTGAAGAGATTATGAAGAAATGAGGGGATTTTGTTTAAGCCGCCAGATCCGTCCCGGGCCCTGTGGTGTACCGATTAAACAATCGAAACACCCGTGCTGATGCGGCGCCGGGTGTCAATGGCAATAGGTAAAACCGACAGAGACCTTCCTACGTCTCGATGAGCCTCTTCATCCAGCGCCAGAGACGGGCCAGAAGGTTATCGTCGGGGACGGGTGGGATGATGCTGGAGGGTGGCGTGGGCCTGGTCGGCACGGTCACCGAGGGGAAACTGCCCTCCGCCACCTGGTAGGCCACGCCGTCCAGGACCACGATCACCTGCTTCCCCAGGGCGAAGTACTTGCCCCACTGGGGATAGCCCACCAGGAGCTTGAAGTAATCCTCACCACCGAAGTTTATTTTAATTAGTTTCATGCCCTCCCGGTAGGCGGAGTCGGTCCAGACCCCCTGGCGCAGGATGAAGGTCTTCTCTCCCACCGGCTTGATCTCCGGTGCCGTGACGGTGGTCTCGGCCTGGCGCAGCTCCTTTTGTCCCTGGCTGTTCAACACCGCCTGGGGCCCCGAGGTGGGCGCGGGCCTGGCCATCATACGGTGCAGGTCCTCCGCGGCCTTTTCCGGCCCGCCGGCGGCGAACAGGTTGTGGCGCTCGTCTACCAGGAAGGAGGTGTAGGGCGTGATGATCCCGTAGCGCAGGCTCAGGGCCACGATCTCGTCCACTAGCTCCTTGTTCTGCCCGTGCAGCCGGATCTGGGTCAGGAGATAGCCGATCTTGCGCGTTGCCCAAAGACGGGGAATGAAGTCGTTGGCTTTGCTCTCTTTGGGAAAGGCCACGTCTTCGTATTCGAAATGTCGGGGTCGATCGCCCAGGCGGCCGGCCAACGTCACCGTGGCGGCCCCATCGTTGTGGTAGCGGCCCAGCAGCACCAGTTGGCTCCCCTGGAACAGGTCCGGCAGTGGGTCTGGATACATGTCATGGACCCTGATGCGGCCGAACCCCAGCTCCAGGTCCGACAAAACCGGCAGGCTGATCTTGGCGTAAAAGCTCGCGACAAAACCGGCAGGCTGATCTTGGCGTAAAAGCTCGATAGACTGGCCTCCAGGTCCTCGCCGGGGCGCACGTATTCGCTTGTGCCCCGGTGGTTCTGGGCCAGGGTGTCCAGGAGGGTGGTGTTCACGTCGTCGCCCACGCCGAAGACGAAGAGCCGGGTGGACGGCCCGGCCACTCGCTTGACGCTGTCCAGGATCTGCTGGGGGTCGGTGAGGCCGGCAGTGGGCAGGCCATCGGTGAGGAAGATGATCATCGCCGGCCGTCCGGCGTCCGCGTCTTTCATGGCCTCCGTGAGGGCCTGGCTGATGTTGGTTCCCCCGCTGGCCACCAGGCCATCTACGAAGCGCCGCGCTTCGCCCCGCTGGGCCGCGGGCACCAACTCATCGGCGTACCGGGTCACCGCGGTGTTGAAGGCGATGACGTTGAAGCGGTCGAAGTCGTTCAGGTTGTCCAGCACGTAGCGCAGGGCCTCCTTGGCCTGGGACAGCTTCTTCCCCTGCATGCTGCCGGAGGTGTCCAGCACGAAGGTCACATCCTTGGGGGCTATCATAATGCGCTCGAACTCGTACTTTGGTGCCACCAGGAGCAGGAAGAACCCATCCTCTCCTCGCTCCCGGTAGGTCAGGAGGTTCAAGCCAAAGTCCTGGGGTGAGACCGTGTAATATAGCAGGAAGTCCCTATCGGGTTTGACGTTCGTTTGCTCGTAGCTGGCCTCGGCGGCGTAGGCGTCGGTCTTCTTGATCGCCACCTGGTGACTGGGCGAGTATACGGCCTTGATCTGCTCTCGGGAAGTGATCCGGACGTGAATGGTCACCTCTTGCAGCGGGCGAGAGGAGAATTTCTCGGTGTTCAGGGGGTACAGGTAACGCACCAGGCCCTGGTCGGCCGAGAGCACCTGGCTGTACTCGAGCTGGACGCGCTTCTCGCCCCGGGCCGGGATGGGAAAAATGCTGGCCCGGAAGGCGTTGCGGCCCACGTATTCCAGCAAGGCGGGATCCCGGCGGCCTCGGACGATCTGCTCGTAGATCTGCCGGGCCTGGTTTTTATCCAGGATCTTGCCCTCCAGCCGCTGGCCGTCCACGTACATGGCGAAATCGGAGATAGCGGCCTCTTCGGGCAAGGGAAAGATGTAGGTGCCCTCCAGGTCGCGGTCGGTGTCGTTCACGAAGACCTGGTCCACCCTGGTCACCGCCACCTGGTTGTCGATGGTCACCTGCACCCGGTGGTACTTCACCGCCAGGTAGGGCAGGATGACGGGCGGCAGGTGCGGAGGCGGGTGGGGGATGATGATGCCGTCGGCGCTGGCCACCCCGGGCGTTGAGAGAAAAAGGGACGCCGCCATCGTCACCAGGGCCACGAGTTTTGTCTTCATTCTCTCGCTCCTTCTTCCTTTACCAGCAAAGAAACCTGGCCTCGACGCTCCTTCCCTCCAATAGACGCCGCGCGGCGTCGGAAAGTTCCCATTCGAACGGTTCTGCCAGGTTCGAAACCTTTTGCTCGGAACCATAGTGCTCTGGTTGACAGCCCCTTCGGCCAGGGGTTATAATCGCCTCGGTCGGCGTCGGTGCTGACGTAGAGCTAGCTGCGCGAGGAGGAGGACGATGGCTGAGCCCATTCAACGCAACCTGGGGTTCGAGCTGGTCCGCGTCACCGAGGCCGCGGCCATGGCGGCCGGCCGGTGGATGGGCCGCGGCGACAAGGAGGCCGTGGATCGGGCCGCAGTGAATGCCATGCGCTACGTGTTGGGCATGGTGGACATGGACGGCGTCATCGTCATCGGCGAGGGGGAGAAAGACCAGGCACCGCGATTGTACAACGGCGAGCAGATCGGCAACGGCCTGCCTCCCAAGGTGGACGTGGCAGTGGACCCGGTGGACGGCACCCGGGCCCTGGCCAAGGGTCTCCCTAACTCCATCTCCGTGGTGGCCCTGGCCGAGCGAGGGGCCATGTACTATCCCAAGAACATCGTCTACATGGACAAGATCGCCGTGGGCACTGAGGCTGCTGGCCACATTGAGATCACTGCCCCCGTGGCCCGCAACCTCAAGAACATCGCCAAGGCCAAGAAGCGCGACGTGGATGACTTGACGGTGGTAGTGCTGGACCGCCCCCGCCACGAGGGACTAATAGGCCAGATCAGGGCGGACGGGGCCCGGGTCAAGCTCATCTCCGACGGCGACGTGGCTGGCGCCATCATGGCCGCCATGGAGGGCACAGGCATCGATGCGCTCATGGGCATCGGTGGCTCGCCCGAGGCGGCGGTGGCCGCCTGTGCGCTCAAGTGCCTGGGCGGTGAGAT
>JACQYG010000132.1 GCA_016208345.1 Chloroflexota bacterium | reverse complement strand
GTATCCACCCGGACCATCGGATCGTAGCGTTACATGGATTTAGGATAGGCGAGTAACAGAATTTACCCTACAGCGTCTTGACATTTGTGCACCCGTCTGTTATAATTTTCGCGGTTTCTCAACCACGCCAGTCCCGATTCCCGTGGGACTTCAGTTTTGTCTCTTTCAACGAAAAGGCTCTGAGAATCTCATAGTTGCTGAGTGATCGCTCCTCAATGTGTCTAGCGCATCGTTGCCTGGCATTATGGGAGATCGCGATGAGGCAGACACCGCACTGGCAGAGGCTCGGCACCGAACTGGACTTAGGGTCATTGAGACGTCGGTCCTTGAAGTTATTCAGACTTTGAGGGTGGACGTCTTTTTATTTCTTGAGCTGGCTTTGCCTGGGCGAAGCGAAAGGGGGTGAGACCAGCCGCGCATTCTAGCCCGTGTAGGCCACGCTTCTGGCCTAACGATCTTGAGGCGAAAGGGGGTGAGACCAGCCGCGCATTCTGGCGCCGGAGCGTTTTTGCAGCGAGACCTGATTATCTCAGGTTTAAGACCACAAGGAGGATAATACCATGGGGTACCCTTGGATAGCCGAGATCGTTGGGACCATGATCCTGATCATCCTGGGCGATGGGGTGGTGGCCAACGTCTTGCTCAGCAAGTCGAAAGGGCAGGACTTGTCAGGAGGCTGGCCCTCTGGCTCAGGGTGGATCGTCATAACCACGGGGTGGGGTTTGGCCGTCGCCATGGCGGTGTATGCGGTCGGCTGGATCAGCGGCGCGCATATTAACCCTGCTGTGACGATCGGCCTGGCAACCATCGGCAAGTTCCCCTGGGGGGATGTGCCGCTGTACATCGTCGGTCAGTTTATCGGTGCTTTCCTGGGCGCGGTTATCGTATGGCTGGCCTACCTGCCGCACTGGGCCGAGACGGAGAATAAGGTGCTCAAACGAGCCGTCTTCTCGACCGTCCCGAACATCCGCAACTACGCCCTCAACACGCTCACCGAGACCATCGGCACCTTCATGCTGGTCCTGGGCGTGTTGGCCATCATTAACCCGGGCACCAAGCTGACCAGCGGTTTAGCCCCCTTGCTCATCGGTTTCCTGGTGTGGGCCATCGGCCTGTCCCTGGGCGGGCCCACCGGTTACGCCATCAACCCGGCCCGTGACCTGGGCCCCCGCATCGCCCACTTCGTCCTGCCCATTGCCGGCAAGGGCGACTCGGACTGGGAGTATTCCTGGGTTCCGGTGGTTGGCCCGATCATCGGTGGCGTGCTAGGCGCTCTCTTCGACGCATTGCTTTGGCCCGTCGTGTAAGGCCTGACTAGCGGGAAAGGCACTGATGTCCCGGAGTTAAACTCCGGGACATCAGGGATAAGGAGTCACTGACCTATGAAGAAGCTAATCAACAAACCGGAGGATGTAGTCAAGGAGGAACTGGAAGGCATCGCGCTGGCCTACCCAGACCTGGTCAAGGTGCACTTCGAACCCAACTTCGTCTATCGCGCCGATGCCCCGGTAAAAGGCAAAGTGGCCATCGTCTCCGGCGGTGGCAGTGGCCACGAGCCCATGCATGGCGGGTTCGTGGGCGTGGGCATGTTGGACGCGGCCTGCCCCGGTGCAGTCTTCACCTCGCCCACCCCTGACCAGATGCTGGAGGCCACCAAGACGGTCGATGGTGGGGCAGGGGTTTTGCACATCGTCAAGAACTACAGCGGGGACATCATGAACTTCGAGATGGCCGCTGACATGGCCCACGGGGAAGGGATCCGGGTGCTCAGCATCCTGATTGACGACGACGTGGCGGTGAAGGATAGCCTGTACACCCAGGGCCGGCGCGGCACGGGCACGACGGTGCTGTCGGAAAAGATTTGTGGCGCTGCCGCGGAGAAAGGTTACGATTTAAAGAGGGTGGCTGCCCTCTGTCGCAAGGTCAACATCAACGGCCGCTGCATGGGTATGGCTCTCACCTCCTGCACCGTCCCCCACGTTGGCCGGCCCACCTTCGAGCTGGGCGAGGACGAGATGGAGATCGGCATTGGCATCCACGGCGAGCCAGGCCGACTTCGGATGAAGCTGAAGTCGGCAGATGAGATCACAGAGATGCTGGCCCTATCGGTCATCGAGGATCCGGCCTACAGCAGAACGGTGCGAGAGTGGGACGAGGCCAAGGGCGAGTGGGTGGATGTCGTCCTGCAGGACCCGCCGTTTAAGGAGGGCGACCAGGTGCTGGCCTTCGTGAACAGCATGGGCGGCACCCCGGCCATCGAGCTCCCAATCGTCTACCGCAAGCTGCACGAAATATGCGAGAAGAAGGGGCTCAAGATTGTCCGCAACCTCATCGGCCCCTACATCACCTCCCTGGAGATGCAGGGCTGCTCCATCACCCTGCTCAAGATGGACGATGAGATGATCGGGCTCTGGGACGCCCCGGTTAAGACTCCTGGCCTGCGCTGGGGGACCTGATGTTTTTCGGGCCTCCCCTTTGGGGAGGCCCGAAAAAGAGGCGCGGAGGAATGTTTTGTCGAAAATAATGACCAAAAGGGATGTCATCGAGTGGCTCAAGGCGACCGCTGCGGTACTCGAAGAGAATAGACGGTATCTAACTGATCTGGATTCACCCATCGGCGACGCCGACCATGGCATCAACATGGATCGCGGCTTCAAGAAGGTGATGAGCCAACTGCCCGCAGTAGAGGACAAGGACGTCGGCACCATTCTCAGGACGGCCGGGATGGCCCTGGTGAGCAGCGTTGGTGGGGCAGGAGGGCCCTTGTATGGCACCTTCTTTATGGACGCAGGGAAGGCTGTGGCAGGCAAGACAGAACTGTCCGATGAGGACCTGGTTCTTCTCATTGAGTCTGGTCTGAAAGGGGTGGTGAGGATCGGGAAAACCAACCTGGGCGACAAGACGATGGTGGATGCCCTTCATCCCGCGGTGGAGGCGCTCAGGAGGGCGGTGGCCGACGGCGTGGACACAGCAGAAGCGCTCCGCCTGATGACCGAGGCGGCCAGCAAGGGAATGGTAGACACCATCCCCATGCTGGCCAAGAAGGGCCGGGCGAGCTATGTGGGCGAGCGCAGCATCGGCCACCAAGACCCGGGGGCAACCTCGTCCTATATGATCCTGAAGACCCTGATGGAGACCCTCGCGTCTGGTCATCGTGCAACGGGGTAGAGGAGCCTTCACCAGGGGGCAGAGGGTGTTCCGCTCCGTGGAGGATGGAGGAATTTGCCTCTTCCAGCATGGCGGTATCCACGTTCTGGCGACATCATGCTTGGCGGTATCCTGTTAATGAGGAGGTGATGGCCGGGAGATAAGGCAGCGGGTTGGATCAATTCGTCCGTGAACATTCTGAACGAAGGAGGAAGCACTATCATGGCACAGAAGAAGTACGCAGCCGCAGTAGACCAGGGCACTACCGGAACCCGGTTCATGGTCTTCAGCCACGACGGCAAGGTGGTCTCCTCCGTCTACGAGGAGCACGAGCAGAAGTACCCGCAGCCGGGCTGGGTCGAGCACGACCCGATGGAGATCTGGGACAAGACCCAAAAGGTGACGAAGGCCGCCATGGCCGCCAAGAACATCAAGCCGGAGGAGATCGCCGGCATTGGCGTCACCAACCAGCGCGAGACCACCATCGTCTGGGACAAGAAGACGGGCGAGCCGGTGTACAATGCCATCGTCTGGCAGGACACCCGCACCCGGGAGATCTGCCAGAAGATCATCGACGACGGCTTCGAGCCCTACGTCAAGCAGAGCACGGGCCTGGTCAGCGCCACCTACTTCTCGGGCCCCAAGCTCAAGTGGATCCTGGACAATGTTCCTGGCGTCCGGGCCCGGGCTGAGAAGGGCGAGGTCCTCTTCGGCAACATTGACACCTTTGTCATCTGGTGGCTGACCGGCGGCCCTAAGGGTGGTGCCCACGTCACGGACTACACCAACGGGTCCCGGACCATGATGATGAGCCTCAAGACGCTGGACTGGGACGACGACATCCTCAAGTACCTGGGCATTCCACGGGCCTGCTTGCCCGCCATCCGGCCGTCCAGCGACACGAAGATCTGGGGCTACACCCCCAAGGAAGGGCCACTAGCTGGCGAGGTACCGGTGTGCGGCGACCTGGGCGACCAGCAGGGCGCCCTGGTGGGCCAGACCTCCTTCAGCGTGGGCGAGGCCAAGAATACCTACGGCACCGGCTGCTTCATGCTGCTCAACACCGGTGACAAGATCATCCCCTCCAAGAGCGGCCTGCTGACCACCGGGGCCTACGGCGTGGAAGAGGGCAAGTGCATCTACGCCTTGGAGGGCTCCATCGCCATCACTGGCGCGGCCATCCAGTGGCTGCGGGACAACCTGGGGCTCATCAAGAACGCAGCCGACACCGAGGAGATCGCCAAGTCGGTCGAGGATGCCGGCGGGTGCTACTTCGTGCCGGCTTTCTCCGGGCTGTTCGCTCCCTACTGGGACATGTACGCACGAGGCGTCATCGTCGGTCTAACCCGGTATATCGACCGGCGCCACATCGTGCGCGCCACCCTGGAGTGCATCTGCTACCAGACCCGCGAGGTGCTGGACGCCATGAAGGCGGACTCTGGCATCACCCTGACCTCGCTCAAGGTGGACGGCGGCGCCGTCAAGAACAACTTCCTGATGCAGCTCCAGGCGGACATCCTGGGCGTGCCGGTAGTGCGGCCCACGGTGGAGGAGACCACGGCGCTGGGGGCCTCCTACATGGCCGGCCTGGCCACGGGCTTCTGGAAGGACCTGGAAGACCTGCGGGTCAACTGGGGTGTGGACCGTGTCTTCGAGCCGCAGTGGAGCGAGGATAGGCGCGAGGAAGGTTATCGCGGCTGGAAGAAAGCCGTGCAGCGCACCTTGCACTGGGTGGAGAAGGGCTCCTAGTGATTGGTGACCGGTGATCGATAGGCTCCTGATCACTAGCTCTTCCTGACCAACTACAGGGGAACTGAGGGAGCGCGGAAACTGATGGGCTGGTCTCTGGCCCTCAGTCCGCCCCTCAGTTCCCTTGTTGTGTTATGTCTTGACCGACAGCCAAGAGTAGGCTAGAATTGAGACTGAGTAGGGGCGTAGCATGCTACGCCCCTACGGTTGCGGCGGCGTGATGCTAGTTGGTTCTTGAGAACCAGGAGAGTTGTCATGACGAAGCCAGTAGCGATCGTGATCGGTGGCGGCTCGACTGGCGCCGCCACTGCCCACGACCTGGCCCTGCGTGGCCTCAAGGTCATCCTGGTCGAGCGCGGCGAGATTGCTTCTGGCACCACCGGGCGCTGTCACTGTCTGCTGCACAGCGGCGGGCGCTATTGTGTCAAGGACCAGGAAGCCGGCATCGAGTGCATCGAAGAGAACATGATCCTGCGCAAGATCATGCCTGACGCGCTCGAACTGAACGACGGGCTGTTCATTGCCATTACTGATAGCGACATGGATTATAAGGATAAATTCATCGTCGGCAGCGATGCCTGTCACATCCCCTGGGAGGAATTGACCCCCCAACAAGCCCTGGCGATTGAACCGAACCTGAATCCGAGCCTCAAGGCAGCCATTCGCGTGCGGGACGGCGTCTTCGAGGCGCTGCGCTTCTGCCTGAGCTTCCTGGCCACCGCTAAAAAG
>JACQYG010000131.1 GCA_016208345.1 Chloroflexota bacterium | reverse complement strand
TGGTTAACCCTCTCTGTATAATTTGTCTATGAAACATTATACAGAGTTTTAGCCACAAGTCAAAGGAGGATTGCCTTCTGGAAGCGTGCACGTCTCATGGGGACACCATCAATGACTTTCCTGAAAAAAGCATCCACTCACCGCCGAGAACGCTGAGAGCGCAGAGAAAATCCAGGAAAACTCAGCGTGCTCAGCGTGCTCTGCGGTTCAATGTGAGTTCTTTCAGCGGAGTCATCAATAGATCCGAACAAGCTGGTAAGGGCAATATCTCATTTCATCCGTCGGACGGGCCCCAGGCGTGCCTGCCTGGCCGTGGTCTGACCGTTCAGGCGTAAGGCGTAGCCGTCCTTCTGCGACCAGGTCACATCCACACGCTGACCATGGTAGGACACATTCTCGAGCTGGAACCATGCCAGGCCGATATCCAGCGGCTCCAGCACTGGTCCTGCCTCATCGGGCACCAGGCCACAGACCCGGCGGCAGATCATGTCTATCACTACGGCCCCCCAGCCCTGGTGTTTCATTCCGGCCTCCTGGCCGCGGAGGGAGTCGTAGTATTCGCTACACTGCAGGCGGGCGGTAGTGGTCGCCAGGAAACGCCGGAGCACCTCCGTTGCTGCCTTGCGCCCCTGCGTACGCAGGGGGTGTCGCGCCGCCGCCTCCAGGACGGCCCATGTAATGCAGGGAAAGTTGGCGCCACGCCAGTAATCAGTGGACCTGAAGGTCGGCTCGCTTGTGGCTACGTCGGGACAGGGGCAGGGGGTCAGGAACTCCTGGGGGTTCATGAGATGCTCGAGGATGAGCCGACGGGCCTGGCGAGGCGTGGCCAGGTCACCCAGGAGAGCCAGAAGCCCAGCGTGGGTCTTGACGCGGATGGGAGTGTGGTCCGGCTCCAGGACATCGTAGAAGAACCCCTCGGCCTCGTCCCAGAGAAGGCGGCGGAAGGCCCGGCGGGTCAGGTTTGCCCGCCTGGCTACTTCTCTCGGCGGCTCCTCGCCCAGGATGGCCGCCATTTCCCTGAGGCTGCGCCGCAGCAGGTAGAGGAAGGCGTTAAAGTCGGCTGATTCCGACCAGGGGTCCAACTCCCGTCCCCGCTGGACCCGCCGCACCACGCCGTCCCAACGTGGGCTGTTGTCGCAGCCGCTCTCCCAGATGTTGGTGGTGCAAGAGAGTCCGTCCCGGTCGCCATCGCGATCGCGCCAAAGCCACTCCTCGTAGCGCTGCAGGGCCGGATAAAAGGCGCGCAGCAGGTCCTTGTCCCCCGTCTTGCGGTAGATCTCCATCAGTGCCCAGCCGATGACCGGCGGCTGGGTCGTCGTGCTGGAGCGATAGTTGCTTGCCGGCCAGTCTCGTCCAGCGTTCTCCCATAAAAAGAGCTCATGGGGGATCAGGCCACTGCGCCATTGATTGTGGACGAAGTTGGCCAGCTCTTCGCGGGCATAGCGAGGGTCGTTGCACCACAGCCAGGCCACGGCCTGGAAGGCGCTGTCCCAGAAGAACTGGTTGAAGTAGTGGAACTTGCACACCGCGGTGAAAGGATCGGGAAAAACCGGGTGGTCGGTCACCTCCACCCGGTTGGACTTGAGCACGTACCAGGCGAAGTAGAAGGTAGCGCGCAGGCGTGGATCGGCGCAGTCAAAGGTGGGCAGCGTGCCGGCGAAATCGTCCCAGGCGACCGTCGCCTCTCGGAGCAGGGCTTCCGGCTCGGCCAGGGCCGGCCGGACCAGGGCCTTAGCCTGGGGCGAAAAGGCCATGGCCAGGGTCACCCGGCGGCGCTCCCCAGGCCCCAGCGTCAGGTCGTAGGTCGCATCGTAGGCCAGATAGCGGCCGCGGACCGGCCCGGTATGGGCGAGGCCGGCCTCGCCCATACCGGCCAGCGTTGCGGCGTCTGGTGGTGTGTAACGGTAGCAGTAGCGCTCGCTAATCAGCGCCGAGCGGAAGCGCAGCGTTCGCTCAATTTTTTCCGGTGGGACAACGTAGATCCGGGCCCGGCGCGGCGGCAGGCTGGATCCCAGGGCAACGTCGTAGCCGTCGGCGGTGGTGAAGTGGAAGCCGTTGCTGGCCGTACCCACACGCCCCTCCAGGCGCGCGGGATGGCGTTCCCACTCGTGGGGCTGGCCCAACCAGGAATACATGGCGCAGCCGTCAGCCACCAGGGACAGGTGTTTTTCGGCACCACCGGTGTTCTGCAGTTCCACAACGGCAACCAGGGTATCGCCAGAGGCCGCCTTCGTCTCCGTGATGTGCAGGCCACCGCCCTCATACTCGGTCACCAGGCGGTCAGGCCGCCAGGAGCGCCTGCGCAAGGTGAGGGGGATGGCCTGTCCCTGCTCCGCCACCAGCGAGAGAGCCAGGGCGCGGTCAAAGTAGACGAGCCCGCTGCAGTAGACCTCGCTCAGGCCAGGGTCCTCCCCTTGTGCGGCGATGAGGTTGCCCACCAACTCGGTCTTCTCCGGATTTTCCAGGATGCTGAGGAATTCTTTGCCGGTCAAAGTAGCCCCCTTTGGGGAGCGGCGAAGCCGCTGTCTGATACTCACTCTATAACTTTAAGGGGATTCCCATGTGGGTAACAGCATAAAACATTATCCAGGTACTCGATGCCGCAAAAATATGGGCATATTGAAACATTCTTTACTGCGCATTTATGCGCGTCAGTCCTTTCCGCTTCGTTCCAGGGACATTTATCCTGTTTCCACCCAATTCTGTCTTCAGGGGTTGTCAAATCGATGTCCATATTGGCCCCACCCAGTTTTCTGATTATCGTGTTCATTTGTCATCCACTCCGCTAGATCTCTCTTCAAAGCCTACAAAGCTTCATTGAGGTTTTGTGGTTAGCACTACAACTTGCTGAGAAAAGGCTTCGGCTATCACCATTCTCAACCATCCTCCGAGCGTAGCGTGGGTACGCGAGCGCCAGCGCTTGGTGACACGACGCGCGTCGGCTGCAACACGGGGTTGGGTGGGCTGTTTGGATTGCAAGACTCACATTGACCAACTATGCTCCTGGCAATGCGCGGTCCGCGCTGGTTGTACACGATTATAAGTTCACCGAATCGAAAACGAGCAATCACTGAGATAGAGCCTTTGTTGCTGTAGAGCCATCTCTACGCCATCGGCATAAACTCTGAGGGGTCGAGTAACTCGCTTTCAATTACTATCGCCATCAGGCCAGTATTCGTGCCGGACTCGTGCCATTCGCCCTTCTCCCAAAAAGCAGCCTGACCCACAGTGATTGCAATCCGATCAGACGTTTCGCCACGCACCCATCCTGCTCCTTGTACCACAAGAAATAATTGGGGTGTGACGGCTTGATGATAGCCTACAATGCCATTCGAACTGAGATGGATGCAGCTTATGCGCGCGTCTGGCCTGAGATGCACTATACCCGAAAGAACAAAGTTAGTGCTTCCGAAGTTTTCAATCTTGCGGCCAACTTTGGGGTCGAAACGGAAAATCTTCATTCGTTTGGCATCTCGGGCTTGCTGTCTATTCTTGCCCACTGCGACTGTGCGAGACGCCCGCCTAACGGCACGCGCTTGAGCCGCAGCGCCGAAGGCGCTGTCGACTCCAAGCGCTGGTTAGGCCGCCTTGCTGGTTTGAAATGAGTTAATGGCCTTAGTAAATTGCTGAAAACCGATTTCTTTGCTCTTCCAGTGAACTGTTTGCATTCCGACTCGACGGGCTCCTTCGATATTTTCCACACTGTCATCCATGAATAAACATCGTTCTGGTGATACCCCTAACTTCTGGCTAGCGCGTACATAAATCGATGGGTTAGGTTTTCGGACACCTTCGACGGCTGAAGAAATGAATACATCAAATAGCTGGTTTAGGTGATATTTCTCTTCAAAGAGAGGATAGGTCAAGTAAGTGCCGTTATTGACAATCCCCAGTCGAAATTGATTTCTTAGCTTGGGAAGGTAATCCCAGAGAGGGGGATAGGGTTCGTATTTCTCG
>JACQYG010000130.1 GCA_016208345.1 Chloroflexota bacterium | reverse complement strand
CGGCACCATCGTCCTCGACGATGTGCTCATCGCTCAGTTGGGGGTTACTTCCAGCTACCTGGAGCGGGAGATAGAACGGCAGAAACGGGAGATCCAGCGGCGCCTGGAGTGCTACCGTGGAAAGAAGCCCCCACCCGCTGTCGAGGGTCGGATCGTCATCCTGGTGGACGATGGTGTGGCCACCGGGGCCACCACCAAAGCGGCCTTGCGAGCCCTGCGCAAACAAAATCCGGCCAGGCTCCTCCTGGCTGTACCGGTGGGCCCGCCGGATGCCATCCAGCGCCTGGAGCAGGAGGCCGACCAGGTGGTCTGCCTGGCCACGCCGGAGCCCTTCTGGGCCGTGGGCCGCTTTTTCCTGGACTGGGCGCAGATCTCGGACGCCCAGGTGGTGCGCCTGTTGGAGGACGCCGCAAAGCTGCCTCGGCCCGGGACAGGCTCATCTGCTGATTGAAAAATAGTTGCCAGAGCCATTGACTTTGCCCGACTTTTGTGGTAATCTTCCCTGCAATATCGAAAAGGCGCTGAGCAGGACGAGTAGCTGCCAACGTGCGGTCCAGAGAGTTGGGGACCGGTGGAAACCCGACACCGTGGCCGGCAGTGAATGGACCTGGGAGCCGCAAACCGAAAAGGCGAAGTCCCTTCGCTCCGAGTAGGCTTTGTCGGAATTACCACCGTTATCAGGGTGTAGGGTATCAGGCGCTCGTCGAAGCGCGCTCGTACCCGCGAATGAGCGAGGCTATGCTATCACCATAGCCTAATCAGGGTGGCACCGCGAGGATTTACCCCTCGTCCCTCTTTTGGGACGAGGGGTCTTTATTTTCCCCGTGGTTCCGGAGGCACAAAACGTATGGAGGAGGATGTCATGGACGAGACCAAGGTTCAACTCAGCGAGAGGGAGATGCCCAGGGAATGGTACAACATCGCCGCGGACATGCCAGAGCCACCGGCCCCGGTGCTACACCCGGGGACCGGGGAACCTATCGGCCCGGCCGACCTGGCCCCACTCTTTCCCATGGAGCTCATCGGCCAGGAGGTAAGCCAGGAACGGTACATCCCCATCCCGGAGGAGGTCCAGGCGATATATCGGCTGTGGAGGCCCACGCCCCTGTATCGCGCCCGGCGCCTGGAGGCGGTTTTGGACACCCCGGCCCGCGTCTTTTATAAGTATGAGGGCACGAGCCCAGCGGGCAGCCACAAGCCTAATACCGCCGTGGCCCAGGTCTACTATAACAAGAAGGAAGGTGTCAAGCGGCTTACCACAGAGACCGGCGCCGGCCAGTGGGGCTCGGCCCTGGCCATGGCCTGCAACTTCTTCGGCCTGGAGTGCAAGGTCTACATGGTCAAAGTCAGCTACCACCAGAAGCCCTACCGCCGGGTGCTCATGGAGACCTGGGGTGCCCAGGTAGTGCCGAGCCCCAGCCAGGACACCAACGCCGGCCGCGGGATCCTGGCCCAGGAGCCTGGTTCGCCCGGCTCTTTGGGCATAGCCATCAGCGAGGCGGTGGAGGATGCGGCGTCCCGGGATGATACTAAGTACTCCCTGGGCAGCGTGTTGAACCACGTGCTCCTGCACCAGACCATCATCGGCCAGGAGGCCCGGGCCCAGATGGAGAAGGTCGACGCCTATCCTGACGTCGTCATCGGCTGTGTGGGCGGGGGAAGCAACTTCGCGGGCATAGCCTTTCCTTTTCTCAAGGACCGGTTTGCCGGGCGGGCGATCCGCTTCATCGCCGTGGAGCCCGAGGCCTGCCCCAGCCTCACCCGGGGCGTGTACGCCTACGATTTCGGCGATACGGCCATGATGACGCCACTGGTCAAGATGTACACTTTGGGCCACACTTTCGTGCCCGCCAGCATCCACGCTGGAGGCCTGCGCTACCACGGCATGGCGCCCCTGGTGAGCGCCCTGTACCAGCAGGAGGCCATCGAGGCCGTAGCCTGCGGGCAAAGGGCGGCGTTCGAGGCCAGCGTCCTCTTTGCCCGCAGCGAGGGCATCGTCCCGGCCCCAGAATCGGCCCACGCCATCCGGGTGGTGGTGGACGAGGCCCTGAAGTGTAAAGCAGAGGGCAGGAGCAAGACCATACTGTTCAACCTGAGCGGTCACGGCCACTTCGACCTGGCGGCTTACGAGCAGTACCTGGCCGGCGAGCTGGAGGACTACGCCTATCCGGTGGAGAAGGTGCGGGAGGCCCTGGCTCTGCTTCCCAAGGTAGGCTGACCCGAGTTGAACGTTAAACGTTGAACGTTCTAACGTGGAACGTTCTATAGAGCATGCCAATGAAATACCTGCTTTTGATCGGCGACGGCATGGCCGACCGGCCCATCTCTGAGCTAGGGGGAAAGACTCCTCTTCAGGTGGCCCACAAGCCAAACCTGGACCGCCTATGCGCCCGGGGCGTGACTGGCCTGGCCCGCACCATTCCCCCGGGGATGGCCGCGGGCAGTGACATCGCTATCCTCAGCATCCTGGGCTATGACCCTCGGGCCTGCTACACCGGCCGGGGCCCCCTGGAGGCCGTGGGCATGGGCATACCTCTGCCCGATGGAGCGGTGTCGTTCCGCTGCAACCTGGTTACCGTGGTGGATGGGATACTGGTGGACCACAGCGCCGGGGGTATCAGTTCTGCCGAGGCCCGGGCCCTGGTGGAATACCTAAACCGTTACCTGACAGGGCGGGTGGCGCCGCCAATGAGCTTTCACCCCGGTGTGGGCTACCGGCACCTGCTGGTCGTCTACGGCGGGGACAGCCTGGACCAGGAGTGCCCTCCGCCCCACGATATCCTGGGACGGTCCTACCGGGAGGCCCTGCCCCCGAGCAGTGCAGGGGAGTTCCTGCGCCAGTTGGTGGAGGCCTCGGGGGAGCTTCTGGAGAAGCACCCAGTGAACCTCGCTCGTCGGCGAGAGGGCAAGAGGCCAGCTAACCTGATCTGGCTCTGGGGCCCTGGGCGGCGGCCTCACTTGGTGCCGTTTGCTCAGCGCACGGGCCTTCACGGGACTGCCATATCGGCGGTAGACGTGGTGAGGGGTATCGCCCTGGAGGCTGGACTGCAGGTGATGATCGTGCCCGGGGCTGATGGAACCCTTAAGAGCAATTTTCGGGGAAAGGTGGAGGCTGCCCTCCAGGCCCTGAACGACGGCGACTTCGTCTTGGTCCACGTGGAGGCACCGGACGAAGCGGGGCACGAGGGCGACTTCCGCAAGAAGGTTCGGGCCGTCGAGCTCTTCGACCGAGAGGTCGTCGGCCCGCTCGTCCAAGCGTTGACCCAAGAACACATAGGCTTTCGAGCCCTGGTCATGCCCGACCACGCCACCCCAGTGGCCCTGCGGGCCCACACCCCGGAGCCGGTGCCTTTCGTATTGTTCGATAGCACAGAGCATACGGCCCAAAACACCCACACGGTCTTCCACGAATTCCCCCCAGATGAGCGGACCCCCGTTCTGGAGGCCAGCCGCGACTTGTTCCGTGCTTTCCTGCAGTGGGGCTGATCGCGATTGCTTTTTGCCCCCCGGTTTGCTAAAATACCCTGGCTGCCACGT
>JACQYG010000128.1 GCA_016208345.1 Chloroflexota bacterium | reverse complement strand
GCTCCTCCTGGCCGGCTCGATCCACTCGGTGAAAGCCACCGTCCGTCCGGCCGTTACCGCTTTCACCGGCGGCCTGGGCAACCCTATCCTCGGCTTTGTCGAAGATGTGGTGGCGGCCACCGTCACCATACTTTCGATACTCCTTCCCTTTTTGATGGTGGTCCTCCTGGGGCTCTTCCTGCTGCTCCTGTTCCTATTGTGGCGCCGGCGAGCAAGCCCTATGACTGGTCCAAACCTGAAAGGAAGGGAGGTGCACTGAGATGGACAAGAACAAGAGACTCATCATTGCGGTTGTCGTGCTCATCCTCCTCTGCTGTTGCTGCCTGGTCCTGGTGGGAGGCTTTTATGCCTTCAACAAGCAGATCAGCGAGATTCTACAATCCATCCAGGCCGTGCCGAAGTAGGCAGCGGGGACACCGGTTGGAAACGTTGGGCAGCCAGAGTGCTGCCCTTTTTGTTTTGCCGGGGGTAGCAGGAATGAAATTTTATGGTAAAATGTGGTGAAGTCAAAAATAGATAGCCACGACCATCAATGACCACTAATTCTTCCGAGGAAACGCGTTTTTCCTCCCGCCTGGGGGCGCTCCCGGCAAGGCCCGGCGTCTACGTACTGAAAAACCAGGCCGGCCAGATCATCTACGTGGGCAAGGCCCTGAGCCTGCGCCACCGCCTGCGTTCCTATTTCCACGCCGACGCCCGGCTCTCGCCCAAAGCCCGCAAGATGATCTCCCAGATCGCCGACTTCGAGTATTTCGTCACCGCGTCGGAAAAAGAGGCCCTGATCCTGGAGTGCAATCTCATCAAGAGACACCACCCCTACTACAACATCCGGCTTCGGGACGATAAGAATTACCTCTACATCAAGATCGCCATCCAGGAGGATTGGCCCCGGGTATACACCGTGCGCCGACCCCAGCCCGATGTAGCCCGTTATTTTGGCCCCTATTCCAGCGCCAAGTCCCTGCGGGCGACTCTGGACCTCTTGAAGAAGCTATTTCCCTATCGCTCCTGCCGCAAGGAGATCACCGGCAAGGACAAACGCCCCTGTCTGGAATACCACATCCGCCGTTGCCTGGGTCCCTGCATTGGCGCCACCACCCGCCTGGAGTACGGGGCGGTCATCCAGCAGGTGTGCAGCTTTCTGGACGGCAACCACGAGCAGATCGTCTCCGCCCTCCGCAAGAGCATGGAGGCGGCCGCCGAATCCCTCAACTTCGAAAGCGCCGCTCACTTTCGGGACCAATGGCTGGCGGTGCAGAAGGTGGTGGAGAAACAGAAGGTCATCTCCGTCGAGCCCACCGATCAAGACGTCATCGCCGCCGCCCGCAGCAATGGCGAGGCCTGCGTCATGGTCTTCTTCATCCGTAACGGCAAGCTCATCGGCCGGGAGCATTTCGTCATGCAAGGCATCGAAGAAAGCGAGCGGTCGGAGATACTCTCTAGTTTCGTCCAGCAGTTCTACGCCGATGCCACCCACGTCCCAGCCGAGGTCATCCTGCAGGACCGGCTGGGCGACGCCGAGGTGTTGGCCGCCTGGCTCGGGGACCGTCGCGGTGACCGGGTGAGGCTGGCCTTCCCGCAGCGCGGCAAGAAGAGACAACTGGTGCAGATGGTGGAGGAGAACGCAGGAGAGACCCTGGAGCAATTGCGTCTCCAATGGCTATCCGACGCCGCCAAGACCGGGACGGCCCTGGTGGAGCTCCAGGAGAACCTTGGGCTTCCCACACTGCCCATACGCATCGAGTGCTACGATGTCTCTAACGTCCAGGGCACCTCGGCGGTGGGGAGCATGGTGGTTTTCGAGAAGGGTATGCCTCAGCCCAGCCAGTACCGGCGCTTCCGCATCAAGACCGTGGAGGGGGCCAACGACTACGCCATGCTGCAAGAGGTCCTCCGGCGGCGCTTCCGCCGCTACGCTGCCCGGCAGAAGGAGGCCGAAGAGGCCCCGGCAGTAGCCCCGGGCGGGGAGGCTAAAGACAGTTGGGGCATCGCCCCGCACCTGGTGATCGTGGACGGCGGAAGGGGACAGCTATCGGCCGCCCTGGAGGTGATGGACGAGCTGGCGATCTACGACCTCCCGGTGGCCGGCCTGGCCAAAGAGCACGAGGCGCTATTCTTGCCCGATACACCCGACCCCGTTATCCTGCCCCGGACCTCCCAAAGCCTCTATCTGGTGCAGCGTATCCGGGACGAGGCCCACCGCTTTGCCCTCTCCTACCACCAGAGGGTGCGAGCCAGGACCACCTTTGGCTCCGTCCTGGACCAGGTGCCGGGCATCGGCGCCCAGCGCAAAGGGGCCCTCCTCAGGAGATTTGGTTCGCTGAAGGGGATACAAGAGGCATCGATAGAGGACCTGGCTCTGGTTCCGGGGATGAATCGCCGGTTGGCCGAGCGGTTGAAGGATCAGCTATAGCTTTATCCGGGGAGCGATCTTCTCCCAGGCCTCTCTCACCTGTTTCCAGGTAGCTTCTCTGGTGCCCGAATTATCGATGACTACCGTGGCGTGCTCGAGTTTCTCCTCTGCCCGTGGCTGGGCCCGGATGCGCAGCCAGGCCGCCTCTTCCGAGAGCCCGCGTCCGGCCATGAGACGCTCGGCCTGTTGCTGTGGGGTGCAGGTCACCACCCAAACCGCATCGCAGCTTTGGGCCATGCCGCTTTCGATGAGCTTGATGGCGTCAAGCACCACCACCGGCTCGGTGGCCCGGGCCATTATCTCCAGTGACCGGGCTATTACCGCCGGGTGGACGATGTCCTCCAGCTCCTTCAGTGCCACGGGGTCGGCGAAGACCACTTCGCCCAGTTGCCCGCGGTCGATCTGCCCGTCTGGTTGCAGCAGGCCTTTTCCGAATCGCGCCACCACCGCTTCCCAAGCGGGGCTTCCTGGCTCCAGGGCCTGGTGCGCCAACTGGTCGGCGTCGATGATCCTGGCCCCCAGCCTGGCCAGCATCTGGCACACCGTGCTCTTGCCCGTGGCGATATTGCCGGTCAATCCAATAACGTACACTCTAGGCCAACCAACGCTCAAAGAAACCCGCTATCCGTTGACAGTAGGCCTTTCGGTCCACGAAGTAGGCCCCTGCGTGTTTGGCCCCCTCCAAGAGCCAGAGCTCTTTGGGGTCACCGGCACGGCGGTACAACGTCCTGGCCTGCTCAACCGGGACCAGGTCATCCTCCACGCCGTGGATGATCAAAACCGGCCGGGGAGCGATCTTGCCGATCTCGTCGGCGGGGCACACCCAGCTTGGCCGGAACCCAGCCCGGCGCTCCACCCACCACTCCGCCAGGTCCACGAAAGGCCAGGGCGGCAGGTGCGTCACCTGGGTGAAGTTGTGGGCAATGATGTCCTTCTGAAAGGCAAAGCCACCATCGGCCACCACCACCCTGATCCGGGGGTCCCGGGCGGCGGCCATGACGGCCACGGCGGCGCCCATGGAATACCCAAGGACCCCAACCCGCGCCCCCGGAATCCTCAAGCAGACATAGTCCACCGCCGCCAGCACATCCTGCACTTCCCGATAACCCATGGTCAGGTAGCGTTCTTGCTGGCTCTCCCCCTGGCCGCGCAAGTCGAGGGCGAAGACGCTGAAGCCCTGGCGCCAGAGATACCCGCAGGCCCCCAGAAGTTCGGATTTCCTTCCCCGGTAGCCACTGGCCAAGATTATCACCCGATCCGTCTCCGGTCGCGGCAGGAGCCACCCGCTGAGGCTCAGGCCGTCGCCAGAAGGGAAGCAAACCTCCTGGAACTCGATACCCATCTCCCAGGGGGTGTAGGTGTAAGTGTCCCAGTAGGTTCGGGGCAAGACTCGCGTCAACCGTCGGGCGATTGCCCAGGGGACCAGGAAAAGCAGAGTGGCCAGGGCCAACAGGATCAGTAAGGCCAAAGCCACGAGGACGGCGATCATGCGACCTCACAAAGCCCCTAGCCTCAGGGCCCCCTTACAATCGCTGGCTCCGCGGCCCCAGAGGTACCCGTCCCTGACCACGCCTTCATGTGGTGGATATGGCCATCCACCCGGGCCCACCTGGTCCAGGTGACAGTTGAACAACACCGCCTTGCCCGGCCGGTTCCCACGTATCACCCCGATGACGTTGCCGACCTCGTCGGTCCAGACCCGATCATAGCCCAGGGCTTGCATCCGGTTGCGCACCAGTTCCGCCACCGCCCCCTCTTGGCCTGAGGGGCTGGGAATACGTACCAGGGCCTGGCCAAAAGAAACGCAATCCGCAAGGGCAGCATCGGCCAGCTCAAACAGTTGACGGGTCTCCATCGCCCCTCCGAAGTCGTCGCTGACCGGCCAGGAAATCGTCGATTGCCTTCAATGCGGTCTGGGTATCGGCATAAGAGGCCATTTGCAGGAAAGGGCTGGTGTTGCCAGTGATCATCTTGGAAATAAACAGGCCGGCCTGATGGAGACACAGCACCGGCTTTCCCAACCCCAGGGCATAGCATATCTCGTAGCCGACGCCCAGGGAGGGGGTGGACACCTCGGCCACCATGCAATCGCTCTCCTGAATCCAGGCCACATCGCGGCGGTAGACGTATTCCGGACTCAGGCCCTCGCCGGAGGCAGAGAGCCCCGCTTCAGCCACGTGAGCCGAGGGCACCTCATGCCCAAGCCCTTGAAGGTGCTCGACGATGGTCCGATAGACTAGAGCGTATTTCCGGCCGCCGGCGATGGCGCCAGAGAAATAGATCTTCAACCTCCCCGCCTCGCCACTAGGCACCCTTATCGGTCAGTTCCTTGCCCATGCTGAGGATCTCGGAAGCCAGGCTGTAGCCGAGCTTCTGGTAGAACCCCTGGGCAGCCACATTGTCGCGGTACACTTGCAGATTGATCTTCAGAGCCCCCTTAGTCCTGAAGCGTCTCTCCAGCTCGGCCATGAGTTGGCGACCGATGCCATTTCGCTGCCGGGCCGGATCCACCGCCAGATGGTAGACCCATCCCCGCCGCCCGTCCCAGCCGCCCATCACCGCGCCGACAACTGCTCCATCCTCCTCAGCCACCAGAAAAAGGTCGGGGTCTCGCTCCAGCTTCTTCCTGACCTCATCGAGGGTGTCTGAGGGCCGGATCAGCAGCCCGGCCGTTCTCCACAGCTCAAAAACGACCTGGTAGTCACGGTCCGCCTCAAACTCGCGGATTACCGGCACAACTAGCCTCCATGCCCATTATGCCCCCATATAGATCATCCCGCCGGTCCGAGAAGACCGGGATGGTCCGCCGGGCCGCCTCGATTTCGTCCAGCTCGATGGTGGCGGTCAAGAGTTCCTCCCGGTCGCCACCCTCCACCAGAACCTTCCCCCAGGGATCGCTCAAAGCCGAATGTCCGCCGAAGTCCTGGCCCTTGCTGGAGCCAACGCGATTGCAACCCACCACGAAAAACTGGTTCTCGATGGCCCTGGCTCGCAGGAGCGTCCGCCAGTGCTCCAGGCGTGCCTGGGGCCATTCTGCCAGGACAAAGACCATCCTGGCTCCATCCAGGGCATAGCGGCGAAAGAGCTCGGGGAAGCGCAGGTCGTAGCATATCGCCAGGGCTGCCAAGCCCCACGGCAGATTGAATACCGGGCAGCTTTGGCCGGGGTTAAGGTACTGTTCCTCGGCCATCAGGCGAAACAAATGGATTTTATCGTACGAGCCGGCCCGTTTACCTTCCGGCGTGATGATGGCGGCGGTGTTGTAGAATCGCCCTTCCCGTACCGATAAGAAGGAGCCGACCAGGTAGAGGCCAGAGGCGCGGGCCAGTCTGGTCGCCTCCAGGAACGCACCCTCGCCCCATCCGGAGGCATAACTCGCTACCCTTTCCAGGTCATAGCCGGTGGACCAGAGCTCCGGCAAGACCAACACCTGGGCGCCCTTCTGGCGGGCCTGCTTTGCCATATCCTTAACCCTGGCCAGGTTAACCTCGGGTTCGCCCAGGGCAATGTCCATTTGAGCCAGGGAAATAGTGAGCTGCATGACACCCCTGCCGGTTTTACCAATGGCCTTCCCTTCTAAAAGCCATAATGGTTCGCATTATACCTTTCGCCGCTCGGCCGGTCAAGAAAGAGGCAGGGACAATACGCCGGTTCCTTGTCGTAGAGCCTGGAAAATGATATGATAGCCCCCGTTGCTTTTCACCGAGTAGAAAATGGAAGAGACATTGGATTCCAGGCTCCGGGCACGCTTGCTGATCCGAGGTGCCGTGCAAGGCGTCGGCTTCCGGCCTTTCATCCACCGGCTGGCCTCCGAGCACGCCTTGAAAGGCTGGGTACTCAACTCCACCGAAGGCGTGGCCTGCGAGGTAGAGGGCCCTCAGGAGCAGGTGGAGCGCTTCCTCCAGGACCTCCGCCCCAAGGCTCCACCACGGGCGGTCATCGAGCATCTGGAGGCGAGCTTTCTCCCGCCCGTCGGCTACACCTCCTTCGACATCCAGCCCAGCCGTGAGGCTCTTAGCCAGTTCGTGCTGATCTCGCCGGACATCGCCGTCTGCCCGGATTGCCTGAGGGAGATGCGGGACCCTAGCGACCGGCGGCACATCTACCCCTTCACCAACTGCACCAACTGTGGCCCTCGCTTCACCATCGTGGAGGATATCCCCTACGACCGCCCTAGGACCACCATGAAAGCCTTTGCCATGTGCCAGGACTGCCAGAGGGAATATCACGACCCCGGCGACCGGCGCTTCCACGCCCAACCCATTGCCTGCCCCACCTGCGGCCCAAGGGTGTGGCTGATACCTGGTGAAGAGGGACATGCGGCAAGCGGCTCCTTTACTGGTCAAGAAACCTTAGCCACCGGGCCAGCAGCCATCAATGCGACCAGGCAACTGCTTTACCAGGGGGCCATAGTGGCCATCAAAGGGCTGGGAGGCTTTCACCTGGCCTGCGATGCCACGAACCCGGAGGCTGTACAAAAGCTTCGGGAGCGCAAGCAGCGGGTGGACAAGCCTTTTGCCATAATGTCGTCAGACGCTCGGGCGGTGGCTTCATACTGTCACCTGGCTCCTGGAGAGCAGCAGCTTCTGGAATCTCCCCAGCGGCCTATCGTGCTCCTGCAACGCCAGGAGGGTGCCCCGATAGCCCAGGCGGTGGCGCCCAATAACCGCTACCTGGGCGTGATGCTGCCCTATACCCCACTTCACCATCTGCTTTTCTCCGAGGAAGGTAACAGGCCGATGGGGCGCTGGCCCCTGGCACTGGTAATGACCAGTGGGAATAGGAGCGAGGAGCCCATCGCCAAAGACAACGGCCCAGCCCTGGAGCAACTGGCTTCCCTGGCCGATTACTTTTTGCTGCACGACCGGGATATCCACGTGCGCTGCGATGACTCGGTCACGCGTCTTTTCCAGGGCAAGGAGGCTATAATCCGGCGCTCCCGAGGCTATGCGCCGTTCCCGGTGCGCCTGGACTTCCCGTTACAAGAGATCCTGGCCTGTGGCGGTGAGTTGAAGAACACCTTCTGCCTCACCAGAGACAATTACGCTTTTCTGAGCCAGCACATCGGCGACCTGGAAAATCTCGAAACGCTAGAGAGCTTTGAATCCAACATCGAGCACTTTAAGAGGCTGTTCCGGATAGAGCCAAAGATCGTGGCCCATGACCTCCACCCGGATTACCTGTCTACAAAATACGCCCAGGAGCTGGCCTCCAACCACTGTGCTCAGGGCACCGGCCCGGAGGTCAGGCTCATCCCAGTTCAGCACCACCACGCCCACATGGCCAGCGTCATGGCGGAGAATGCGCTGAATGAGACCGTCATCGGGGTTTCCTTCGACGGCACTGGCTACGGCACCGACGGCGCCATCTGGGGCGGCGAGTTCCTGGTGGGCGACTATCGAGGCTTTCACCGCGCGGCCCACCTGAAATACGTCCCCCTGCCGGGCGGCACTGCGGCCATCCGGAGACCCTACCGCATGGCCCTGAGCCACCTGTTCAACGCCCTGGGACCAGATGCTTTCGGCATCCACCTGCCCATTTGGGAACAACTGGAGCCCCTGGAGCAGGCCGTGCTCAGAAGGCAGATCGAGACTGGCTTGGGCTCTCCGCCTACCTCCAGCATGGGCCGCCTCTTCGACGCGGTGTCCTCCTTGCTGGGCATCAGGCAGGTCATCAACTACGAGGGCCAGGCAGCCATAGAGCTGGAGATGGTCGCCCAGGAGGGCCTTGAGGAATCCTACGAGTTTGCCATCGAGGAGTCAGGGGTTAAAGGTCATGGGTTGCTCATCGATCCCGCTCCACTGTTTCGAGTCCTGATTGCGGATATCAAGGCCGGGGTCGCGACCGGCGTGATCTCAGCCCGATTTCACCGTAGCATTGCGGAGATGATCGCTTCAGTTTGTGGTATAATTCGTAAGCGCTACGGGCTGAACAAGGTTGTGCTCAGTGGCGGGGTCTTTCAAAACGTGTATCTGTTGCTCCAGGCGCTGCGGTGTCTGGAACAGGCTGGGTTTGAGGCCTACGTCCACCACCTGGTCCCGGCCAACGACGGCGGCATCTCACTGGGCCAGGCGCTGGTGGCCAATGCGGTGGCCGAGATCTAGCTCTAACTTCTTTACTAGTTAGGACTTTCGCTCATATATTCCCTCTAGATTCCCGCGTTCGCGGGAATGACAAATGGCGGAAACACTTGCTGTCATTCCTGCGGAAGCAGGAATCCAGGAACGTATTGAAGTTTGGTAATCATAGCCGCATCTTACCATGCGGCTGACTCAAGCGAAAGCCCTACTAGTAAAAGAAACGATGCCGGGCAAAAACAGAGTGATGGGGGTTGGGGATGCCCAACATTGAAGGCCAGGTGCTCGTCAGGCCGGCCACCCTGAAAGACGTTCCGGCCATCGTGGCCATCTGGGAGACAGTGGTGGCGGAGCACAAATACACCGCTGTGGACACTCCGTTCACGTGGGAAGAGGAGCGGGCCTACATCTCATCGCTCTCAGGACGTGAGATCATCTACGTGGCCGAAGTGGCCGGCCAGGTGGTGGGGTTCCAGTCCCTGGATGGCTGGGTCAAATACACCCACAGCATGGACCACGTGGGGCAGATGGGCACCTTTCTCCTGCCCGCGTTCCGAGGTCGCGGCATTGGCCACCGGCTAACCCAGGCCACCCTGGACTTTGCCCGGCGCCACGGCTACGAGAAGATCGTCATCTACGTCCGGCAAGGAAATGCCGAGGCCCAGGCCTTCTACGCCAGCCTGGGCTTCGTCCCATGCGGGAAACTAAGTCGTCAGGTTAAGATCGACGGCCAATACGACGACGAGATCTTTATGGAGTTGTTCCTCTAGGAGCGCCAGGTGAGCCAGGAACCAGTGATACGGCGGGCGAGAATGGCAGATCTGGGAAGGCTGGCGGACTACCTGAACCGGGTCAGGCCTCTGGTCACCCCCATCAACCGCGAAGCGCTGCTCCGGGACTGGGCCAACTGGGGCTACCTGCTCGCCCTGGATGGCGACATTTCTGGCCTGGCGGCCTGGCAGGTGGAGAATTATGCCGCCTGTGTACGAGAGATCATCGTCGCCGACCCGACAAGGAAGGAAAGCCTGGCAAAGTCCTTGCTGGCGACCATCGAGGGCGAGGCCAGCGTTCTGGCCTGTCGCGCGATCTTTCTTTTTGCGCCAAAGAGCGACTTGCCAACCGCTGCCTTTTACCAACGGTTGGGCTATATGCCACTGGAAGCCACTTTAATCAACAAACGCTGGCAGGAGATGGTTCTTCCCCACCTGAGCGAGGGGATAGCGCTATTCATCAAGGAATTGTGAAACGGCCCATCCCGTCTGGAGGCAATCGCTATGTGCTTGGCTGTACCTATGAAGATCATGGCCATTAACGGCACCATGGCCACCATGGAGGTCAGCGGCATCACCAAGGAGGCCAGCCTGATGATGTTGCCCGAGGCAAAGGTCGGAGACTACGTGCTCATCCATGCCGGCTTCGCCATCCAGAAGGTGGACGAGGACGAAGCCCAGGAGACCCTGCGGCTACTGGCCGAGATAGTTAGCATGGAGCCGGGGCCGCCCAACCAGACGGTTGGGCTCCTATCCTACTCTCAGGACTGATCAGGGAGCAGGATGAGATTCATCGAAGAATATCGTGACGGCGAGCTGGTGCAGGGGATCGCCCGGCGGCTTTCCACTTACACCGACAAAAAGGTGAACCTGATGGAGGTGTGCGGGACCCACACCGTAACCATATTCCGCCACGGGCTGCGTAGCCTGCTCCCGCCCAACGTCAACATGCTCTCGGGCCCCGGCTGCCCGGTTTGCGTCACCGCAAACGCCGACCTGGACAAGGCCATTGCTCTGGCCAGCATGCCAGAGGTGGTCCTGGCCACCTTCGGCGACATGTTGAAGGTCCCCGGCAGCTACTCCAGCCTGCAGAAGGTCAAGGCGGAGGGTGGGAACGTGAGGCTGGTGTATTCCCCGTTGGAGGCCTTGAAGCTGGCCCAAGGTAACCCCACAAAGAAGGTGGTCTTCTTCGCCGTGGGCTTCGCGACCACCGCCCCTACCATCGCCTGCACCGTGCTGGAGGCCAAGCGCCGGGGGATGGAGAACCTCTTCATCGTCTCGGTGCACAAGCTGGTGCCTCCGGCCCTGGGAGCGTTGTTGGACGCCAAGGAGGTCAGGATAGACGGCTTCCTCTGCCCCGGCCACGTGAGCGCGATCATCGGCTCCCATCCCTACGAGTTCGTGGCCCGGGACTACGGCATCCCTTGCGTCATCGGCGGCTTCGAGCCGGTGGATGTTTTACAGGCCATCGAGATGCTCTTGAAGCAGATTGCCAGAAAGGAAGCCAAGGTAGACATCCAGTACCGGCGAGGCGTTCCGCCGGAGGGAAACAAAGTGGCACTGGAGTACATGGCCCAGGTCTTCGAGCTCGCCGAGGCCGAGTGGCGGGGCATTGGGATCATCCCCTCCAGCGGCTTAAAGGTCCGGGAGAGCTTTGCGCAGTACGACGCCGAGCGAATGATTGAGATCCACACGCCCAAACCCAGGGAACACCCGGGCTGCCGTTGCGGCGACGTGCTGAGAGGGGCCATCACACCGCCTCGCTGCAGTCTCTTCGGCCGGGCCTGCAACCCCGACCACCCCGTTGGCCCCTGCATGGTATCTTTTGAAGGCACCTGCTCGGCCTGGTACCAGTATGGAGGTGCCGAGTGAGGTACTGCCCCCATTGCGCCGGCGATCTGGTGGAAAACGGCATACTGATAATTTTCAGAGCTAAGATCTGCGGCGGCTCGCCGAGGCCTGGCAGCGACGCACAAGAGGTGGCGTTCTTCCCGGCCACGGCCCTCCCGGAAGACATCGCCTTCGACCACCATCGCCAGGCACTACGCGAGTGGAGAGGATCCCTGGAGGACCAGCGTGGAAGATAAGATCCTCCTGGCCCACGGCAGCGGGGGCAGGCTCAGCCACGAGCTGATCGAGAAGGTGTTCGTGCCGCACTTCCAGGGACTGAAAGCCGGGAGCCCCGATCTGGACGATTCCGCCTGTGTGGCACGGTGAATGACCTGGCCATGGTGGGAGCCAGGCCGCTTTATATCTCCTGCGCCTTCGTCCTGGAAGAAGGGCTGCCAATGGCTACGCTCGAGCAGGTGGTGCAATCCATGCGACGGGCCGCTGCCGAGGCAGGGGTACAAATAGTCACCGGGGACACCAAGGTGGTGGAACGAGGCGGCGCCGATCAGCTCTTCGTCAACACCACCGGCCTGGGAGTGGTGGCATCAGGGCTTGACATATCTGGCTCCAATGCCAGGCCCGGCGATGTGGTGCTCTTGTCCGGCTACATCGGCGACCACGGCATAGCGGTCCTATCCCAGCGGGAAGGGTTGGAGTTCGGCACCCAGATAACCAGCGACATCGCTCCCCTGAACAACCTGGTGCAGGCCATGCTGGGGGTCAGCAAAGAGATCCACGTACTGCGGGATCCTACCCGGGGAGGGCTCGCCACCACGCTGAACGAGATCGCCCGGCAATCCCAGGTTGGGGTTCGCATCTACGAGGAGGCCATCCCGGTGCGAGATGAGGTGCAGGCGGCCTGCGAGCTGCTGGGCTACGATCCGCTCTAGGTGGCCAACGAGGGCAAGCTAGTGGCCTTTGTCGCTGCCGACGACGCTGAAGCGGTCCTGCGAGTCATGCGGGCCACCAGCTACGGCCAGGAGGCCCGGATCATCGGCGAGGCCGTGGGCGAGCGCAAAGGCAAGGTGGCCATGAAGACCAGGGTGGGCGGCACCAGGGTGGTGGACATGCTCACGGGCGAGATGCTGCCCAGGATATG
>JACQYG010000127.1 GCA_016208345.1 Chloroflexota bacterium | reverse complement strand
TAAAGTATACTACACGCCGCCAGCCAACGCAAGGTCTGTCTCACCATCCCCTGGCGAGCGTCCTCAAAATGGCCTTAACGCCTTTCTCTTGGGTTTTCCAGGGGTTTCCCAGGCGGTGCATTCAGTCCAAGAGGACGGCCTTGACTGCCGGGTTTGCTTAAGGTATAATATCGATTGCCGATAACGTTCCGCGATAATTAAAGCAATGCTGGCGGCACCTACGCGGTTAGGGGAGCCCATGCTACGCGACTTTTTTTTTTGTTTTATTAAAGTACATATCCTTTACCACGCCAGACAAGGCCCGGTGTACGGAATTGAGATGATAGGAGAGCTAAGACGCCATGGCTACGAGCTTAGTCCCGGCACTCTCTATCCTACCCTCCACGCTTTGGAAAAAGCAGGTTATTTGCGACAGGAGGTGGCGGTGGTGAAGGGGAAAGTGCGCAAGTACTACACGATCACCGATGCAGGCAGCAAGGTGTTGGAAGGAGCCAGGGTGAAGATCAAGGAATTGGTCTGGGAGGTGTTGACCAACAAGACGTGACCACACTGGATTCATTTTGTTGAGGAGATATTGTAGTGCAAGAGAGGAAACGTGTGTTCGGCCTGAGCCCGAACGTCTTCTTCATGGGGCTGGTGAGCTTGTTCACTGACGTATCCAGTGAGATGACGCTGACCGTGCTACCACTCTTCCTGGCCAACGTCCTGGGGGTGAAGACCTCCATCATCGGGCTGATCGAGGGCATCGCCGAGAGCACGGCCACCCTGCTGAAGATCTTCTCTGGCTGGTTTTCCGACCGCCTGGGCAAACGTAAAGGATTGACCGTCCTGGGATACGGGCTTTCGGCGTTGACTAAGCCCTTATTATATTTCGCCAACAACTGGCCATTTGTCCTGGCCATTCGCTTCGCTGATCGGGTGGGTAAGGGCCTGCGTACGGCGCCCCGGGATGCCCTGGTGGCAGATTCCGCCAACGGCAACAACCTGGGCCGCTCCTTTGGCTTCCACCGGGCCATGGACACCGCCGGCGCCACCCTGGGCGTGGCCTTGGCGGCGGCCATCATATATCTGAGCCAAAGGGGTGGCCTGAACCTGATCCGCAGCACCTATCAGCATCTGGTGTTGGTGGCTATGATCCCGGCGTTCCTGGCCGTAGCCATCCTGGTTCGGTTCGTGCAAGAGGTCAAAAAGCCAATGACGAAGTCGACAACGGTGCCCTCGTTTTCGCTCAAGGGCCTTGGCCCTCGGTTCAGGATCTTCCTGGCCATCGTCATCATCTTCACGTTAGGTAACTCCAGCGATGCGTTCCTCATCCTGCGTGCCCAGAACCTGGGGCTCTCGGTCCTGGAGATCTTCGTTATGCTGACGATGTTCAACCTTTTGTATGCGCTGGTCTCCTGGCCTGCCGGTGCTCTGTCCGATCGGGTAGGGCGCCGCACCCTTATCGTGATGGGATGGTCGGTATACGGCCTGGTCTACCTGGGTTTTGCCGCCGCCAGCACGGCCTGGCAGGTCTGGGCCTTGTATGTGATCTACGGGATCTACTACGGGTTCTTCGAGGGAGTAGGGAAAGCGCTGGTGGCCGATGTGGTGCCCCAGTCCGAGCAGAGGGGCACGGCCTATGGGCTTTATAACGGTGCCGTAGGCCTGACTACCCTGCCAGCTAGCTTCATCGCCGGCGTTCTGTGGCAAGCAGTTGGCCCCGCTGCGCCATTTGTATTCGGTGCCGCGTTGGCCCTCCTGGCCGCAGTGCTCCTGGTGGTCTGGCTCGGATAGCCCGCCGTGGCCGTGAAGTCATCGTGCGCGAAGTTTGGACGGCAGGTTTCGGTGGTGGTCCGATCATCGCTGTAGGTCCAGTCAACGGCGTGTTGTTGGATGCCAGCGACCTGCGCAAGGATGGATGCCCAGTGGCTTACTGAGCGGTAATGGCCAGCGTTGCCGGCGGTGGCTCGAGGTTTCAGGAGGGTCTGGGGCTCCTTTCACATGAAGATCGCCTTGGGCAGCACTGCCCGCACCGCCGGCAGGACGTCCACCAATTGGGTGATGCGCAGGTCCACCGCCAGGCTACAGAGGATGTAGGCGTTCTCCCTGGAGAGGCCCTTCTCCGTTTGCAGGTAATCGATCATATCCAGGAGGGCCTGCTTGGTGGCCTCCTCCAGGGTCTTGCCATAGGCGATGGTGATGTAGGCGGTGGGCGTCTCCAGCCGAGGGCGGGGGATGTGTTCTGCCTTGTGCAGGTTGATCTGCATGGTGATGGTGGCGTCGCATTCGATGGCCGTGCCGCAGACCTCGCCGTCGCCTTGGGCGGCGTGGCAATCACCGATGGCCAATAGCGCCCCAGGCACGAAGACGGGGAGCAGGAGCGTCGTCCCGACCACGATATCCTTGTTGTCCAGGTTGCCCCCATAGTCCCCAGGCGGGATGTTGGCCACCGGCTCGCCGGCTGGGGCCACCCCTACCACGCCCGGGAAGGGACGGAGAGGGATGCGGATGCCCGGCGCGAAATCCCCAAAGCCCTCTCTCAGGGGGATGATCTTGGTGTAGGGGTTGGGGAACTCCGCGGCCAGGAAGCCAAAGTTGGGGATGATCACCGAAAGCCCCTGGGCGGCGGGGGTGATCTCCTGGAAAAGGATCTCCAGGGTGTCCCCCGGTTCTGCCCCCTCGATATAGATGGGCCCTGTAGCTGGCAAGACGTGGGAGAAATCGATGTCGACGGGGAGCTGATCGGCCCGGGCGATCACGTTGTCCAGGGCGTCCCTGGTCTCCAGGACCACCATGTCTCCCGGCGAGATGCGCAACGCCGGCTGGGCCTTCGGGTCCATGGTATAGACCACTTTATCTCGGCCAAGGAGATGGGTTCGAGCCATGAGAAACCTCCTTTTCGCTGGCAAGCGATTTGTCTCTCGTCCCCTGTCTTTGTCTACATTTCCCAGTATACTGCTATCTCGGGGAGACGTCAATGCGGCTTTGTGCGGTGTCAATGGGTAATGTCTCAGAGTGTTGAACAAAGATCAATGTCCCCATCGGGCCCCTTCGGACGCCCGAACTTGTGGCGGGTCTGGGACCCGCCGGAGGCGGGTTCGCCCAGCTGTGGGGCACGATTCGCCGAGAATAAGTTCTCTCGTCCCCACGTGCGGGCATTGTTCAACATCCTCCCTGATTAAAGCTTGACACGCCGGCTGATTTAGTGATATATTGTGGCTGACAAAATCGAATAGCTGCCTTCGGGGTAGGGTGAAATTCCCGATCGGCGGTAAGAGGGGACATCCCCTCAAGCCCGCGAGCCACCATTTGGTGGCAGGATCTGGTGGAGAGCCAGGGCCGACGGTTAAAGTCCGGATGGGAGAAGGCCATCGTAGCTTGTGGCAGACACGTCTTCCATGAGACAGGGGCACTGATGTATGGAAGGCAGCCTGTCCGTACCCCGGAGACATCGCTCCGGGGTTTTTATTTACCTGTAAGAACGATGTAGCCATGGCTTGCCGGCCAGGCCTTGCTTCTTTACTAGTAAAGAACTATGGGGAGCAGGTGGCGATGGATTACATGAAGAGAGCGCTTGAACTGGCGGCGCTGGCCCGGGGGCACACCAGCCCCAATCCCATGGTGGGAGCGGTCCTGGTCAAAGATGGGCAGGTCCTGGGCGAGGGCTTCCATCGCCGCGCGGGCGAGCCCCACGCCGAGGTGCATGCTCTGCGCCAGGCCGGGGAGGCGGCCAGGGAGGCCACCCTATACGTGAACCTGGAACCATGTGCCCATTACGGCCGCACGCCGCCCTGTACCAGAGCGCTCATCGCCGCCGGGATAGCCCGGGTGCACATGGCCATGCTGGACCCCAATCCCCTGGTCTCCGGCCGGGGAAGGGCCGAGATGGAGGCAGCGGGCATAGCTACCGCCGTTGGGGAACACGAAGAGGAGGCCCGGGCTCTCAACGAGGTCTTTGTGAAGTACATCACCACCCGCTATCCATTCGTCATCGCCAAGTTCGCCATGAGCCTGGATGGCAAGATCGCCACTTCGGCGGGCGAGTCCCGCTGGATCACGGGCGAGGAAGCCAGGCGCTACGTGCACGGCCTTCGAGATACAGTGGATGCGGTGATGGTGGGCGTGAACACGGTTATAGCCGACGACCCGCTTCTGACCGCCCGCCTGGAGGTGCCTGATCTACGCCAACCCTTGCGAGTGATCGTAGACAGCAAGGGCCGGACACCCTTGCACGCCAGGGTGCTGGACCCTGGGCTGCCGGGAAAGACCATCATCGCCGCCAGCGATCTGATCCCGGAAAATAAGCTCGCCGGATTCAAGGATCAGGGCATAGAGGTCTTGATATCCCCGGCGCGAGGCGGAATGGTGGACCTGGAACGCTTGATGCAGGCCCTGGGACAAAGGGAGATCTCCAGCGTGCTCCTGGAGGGTGGCGGCACCATTCTGGCCTCGGCCTTCGCCGCTGGCCTGGTGGACAAGGTCCTGGCCTTCATCGCGCCGAAGATCATTGGCGGAAAGGCCGCCCCGACGCCCGTGGGCGGGGAGGGAGCAGCCAGCCTGGCCCAGGCGCTCACGTTAGAGAGGGTGGCGGTGGAACGGCTCGGCCCAGACGTGTTGATCAGCGGGTACACCCGCTGATCAACGCTGGTCAAAGGGGAGAAGCAGGATGTTCACTGGCATAGTCGAGGAGATCGGCACGGTTAAATCCCTCCGCTTGGGTGGTCCGGAGAACACCCTGCATATCGTTGCCAGGGATGTCCTTCCAGAGATGGCCATAGGCGACAGCATCGCCGTTAACGGCGTCTGCCTCACCGTTGCCCAACGGGACGCCTCTTCCTTCGTGGTGGGCTTGATGCCTGAGACGCTCCGGCGCAGCAATCTGGAGCGACTGCAAGTTGGTAGCCCGGTGAACCTGGAGAGAGCCCTGAAGGTGGGTGGCCGACTGGGCGGCCATTTCGTCCAGGGCCATGTGGATGGGGTCGGCAAGGTGCTCTCCGTAAGGCGCGATGGCGATGCCCTGGCCTATACCTTTGGCGCACCGCCGGAGGTGATGCGCTATGTGGTGCCCCAGGGGTTCATCGCCGTGGACGGGGTCAGCCTGACGGTGGTGAGCTGCGATGCTGTCTCTTTCACTGTTTCCCTTGTCGGTTTCACCCAGCGAAACACCATCCTGGCCGGCAAGGAGGTTGGCTACGGGGCTAACCTGGAGACGGACATCATGGCTAAATACGTGGAGAGGATGCTGGGGAAGGAGCGGCGCCCAGGGGTGAGCGAAGAGCTTCTGGCCAAACACGGTTTCTTGTCGCCAAGCCGACAAGTTTGATCGAAGACGCTCGTGCAATTGAGATCTTCGCCACAGGGAGGGAAGATGGTGCTGTCAACCATTGAGGAAGCGATAGAGGACATACGAACGGGCGGATTTGTCATCGTCATCGATGACGAAGACCGGGAGAACGAGGGTGACCTGACCCTTGCTGCTGAGAGGGTGACGCCCCAGGCGATAAATTTCATGGCCAAGCATGGGCGAGGGCTCATCTGTCTCGCCATTACCGGCGAAAGGTTGGAGGAGTTGAGGATCCCCATGATGGTGCAGGAGAACACCGCCCGGTTCGGCACCGCCTTCACCGTTTCCATTGACGCCAAGCACGGAACCACCACGGGTATCTCTGCCCATGACCGGGCAGCTACGATCAAGGCGGTGCTGGACCCGGCCACCAAGCCCGAGGACATCGCCATGCCCGGCCATACCTTTCCCCTGAGGGCCTGCCCGGGAGGCGTCCTGGTTCGCGCCGGCCAGACTGAGGCGGCGGTGGACCTGGCCCGACTGGCGGGCCTTTACCCGGCGGGCGTGATCTGCGAGATCATGAACGAGGATGGGACCATGGCCAGGCTGCCGGACCTGGAGGTATTTAGTCGTGAGCATGGCATCAAGATCATAAGCATTGCCAGCTTGATCGAATACCGGCGACGCCACGAGAAACTGGTCCGCCGGGTGGCCCAGGCCAGGATGCCTACGGTCCATGGAGAGTTCACGATCATCGCTTATGAGAACCTGCTCACGGCCGAGCAACATGTGGCCCTGGTAAAAGGCGAGGTGGGCGATGACCGGCCAACCCTGGTCAGGGTGCATTCGGAGTGTCTGACCGGCGAGGTCTTCGGCTCACTGCGCTGCGACTGTGGTGAGCAGCTCAGGACAGCGATGCAGCTCATCGAGAACGAGGGGCGCGGCGTGCTGCTTTACATGCGCCAGGAGGGGAGGGGGATCGGCTTGCACAACAAGCTCCGCGCCTACGGGCTGCAAGATCTAGGGCTGGATACCGTGGAGGCAAACAGGCACCTGGGATTTGCCCCCGATCTGCGGGAGTATGGGATCGGAGCGCAGATCCTGGTGGACCTGGGGATTCGAAAGGTCCGGTTGCTCACCAATAACCCACGCAAGATCGTGGGCCTGGAGGGACATGGGCTCTGCATTGTGGAGCGGGTGCCCATCGTTGCTGCCAATAGCAGGAACATCGGTTACCTGAGGACGAAAAAGGAGAAGCTCGGGCATCTTCTCGAAATATGAAAGAATGAAAGGGGTAGGCACATGGGAAAGGTCTACGAGGGGAAGCTTCTGGGCGAGGGGTTGCGCTTTGCCCTGGTGGTTTCCAGGTTCAATGAATTCATTAGCACCAAGCTGTTGGAAGGAGCCCTGGATGCCCTGGTGCGTCACGGCGTGGCGGAGGAGAGCGTAGAAACAGTCTACGTGCCCGGGGCGTTCGAGATCCCGATGGTGGCGAAGAGATTGGCTCGAAGTGGCCGCTACGATGCCGTCATCTGCCTGGGAGCGGTCATCCGCGGAGCGACCCCCCACTTCGACTACGTGGCGGCGGAGGTGTCGAAAGGGATCGCCGCGGTGGCCCTGGAGACCGGGGTGCCCACGCTCTTTGGGGTGATCACCGCCGATAACCTGGAGCAAGCCATCGAGCGTGCCGGGACGAAGGCGGGGAACAAGGGCTTCGACGCTGCGGTGGGCGCCCTGGAGATGGCTAACCTCTTGAAAACCCTACCCTGATGAAACAGCGATTGAACCAAAGCAGTGTTAGCCTGGGATTTACCCAGCTTTCGCAGGCTATTGTTGGTTAGGGTCAACCCCTATCTGGACAAATGCCACATAAATTGTTATACTCATCACAAAGCCTCTCGTTGCAAAGCACCGGAGCCCACTATGGTGTCGAAAGTCGATTTGCTTCTATTGGGTTTATTGCTGGACAAACCCATGCACGGCTACGAGATAAACCAGATGGCCTCGGCCAAAGAGAGCGGCTCCTGGCTGAGCGTGAGCATGACCTCCATTTACTACTCCCTCACCAAGCTGAAGAGAGAGGGCATGATCATCGAGACCGTGCATCGGAGCGAAGGAACCCCGGAACGCTCGGTTTATCATCTCACCGAACAAGGTAGAGCGCAATTCTACGCCCTCACGGAGCAGCTATTGGACTCTCCGGAGCGACCCTACTTTGATTTTGACCTGGCGGTGTTCTTCATCAATCGGCTGCCGAAGGAAAAGGCAGTGGCTATGATCGATCGGCGCCAGAGGTTCCTGGATGAATGGGAGGCCTCCTTGCGGGAGGAGTGGGAGCAGGAAAGGGACAGGGTCCAGGCCTCGCC
>JACQYG010000126.1 GCA_016208345.1 Chloroflexota bacterium | reverse complement strand
TGGAGGTTCTGGAACTGGTGGGCCTTAGAGGTAAGGAGCTGACCGTCGCCCATGCCCTTCCACATGGCGACAAGCGCAAGCTGGAGATCGGCATCCTCCTGGCCACTGAGCCGGAGCTGTTGCTGTTGGATGAGCCTACGGCCGGCATGTCCCAGGAAGAGGTGCCGGCTATCATGGAGGTGATCGGCAAGATCAAGGCCTCCGGAGGCAAGACCATCATGCTGGTGGAGCATAAGATGGAGATCATCATGCGGGCCTCTGATGTGATCACGGTGATGCACCTCGGCAGTGTAATCGCCGAGGGGACTCCGGCTCAGATCGCCAATGACGAGATAGTGCAGGCAGCATACCTGGGAGGGACGCATACGTACCGGGGATGGAGAGCCCACCAACCCTAAGCCGTGGCCTGAAGGAATAGCGATGGGCGCTTTGTTGGAAGTGCAGGATATCCACACCTACATCGGGCAGTTTCACATACTGGAGGGAGTCTCCCTGGCTGCCAACGAGGGGGAGGTGACGGTGATGCTGGGGCGCAATGGCGCCGGCAAGACCACTACTCTCCGCTCAATTCTGGGGCTGACCCCGCCTCGTTCGGGGAGCATCAGGTTCGCCGGCAAAGAGGTCGGCGGCCTGCCCACCTATTCCGTCGCCCAACTGGGCATAGGCTACGTACCCGAGGACCGGGGCATCTTCACTGACCTCACGGTGGAGGAAAATCTAAAGATCGCGGAGCGGGCTAAAGGAGACCTGGACCGCAAGGCGGACCTGGTCTTCGGCCTCTTCCCGGACCTGAAGCGCCTGTACCGGCTGAAGGGTGGCCAGCTCTCTGGGGGCCAGCAGCAGATGCTGGCCATGGCCCGAGCCCTGGTCCCGGACAACCGGCTCCTGCTCATCGACGAGCCCACCAAGGGTCTGGCCCCGGTCATCGTGGAGAAGGTCATGGAGACCATCCACCAGCTTAAGGAGACGATCACCGTGCTCTTGGTGGAGCAGAATTTCTTCGTGGCCAGCGGCGTCGGTGACCGGTGCTATATCCTCGACGTGGGCCGCACGGTGCACGCTGGAGCCATGGCCGATCTGGTGAGGGACGAGGCCTTGGTACAACGTTACCTGGGCGCCGTCGCCTAGGATCGCGGTCGGGAGGCCGCCATGACGCTGGAAACCCTAGTCAACATTGGTCTGCAGGGGCTCACCATGGGGATGCTCTTCTTCCTCATCGCCTCGGGATTGTCCCTGATCTTCGGGCTGATGGATGTCCTGAACTTCGCTCATGGGTCGTTCTTCATGATCGGGGCCTATGTGGCTTGGGCGACCTTCGATGGCACCGCCGCCATTGTCCCCTTCAGCGACCTACGCTTCGCGATGGCGCTGGTCGCAGGAGCCCTGGCCGGAGGTGGGGTGGGGGCTCTCACGGAATGGGGACTCATCCGCCCTCTCTACAAGCGACCGATTTTTCAGATCTTGATGACCCTGGGGCTGGCCTACGTCTTCACTGAGGTGGTAAAAGTAGTGTGGGGAGCCTCGGGCCACAGCATGGCTAGGCCGGAAAGCCTATCCCGGGCGGTGGACTTCCTGGGGCGGCCTTTCCCCGCCTACCGTCTTTTCATCATCGCCCTGGGCCTGGCCATCCTGCTGGTGGTCTCCGTCCTGTTGCAACGCTCCCGGCTGGGAATGATCATCCGGGCCGGGGTGGAGAACGGGGAGATGGTTCAGGCCCTGGGCATCAACGTGCGCCGGGTTTTCACCCTGGTCTTCACCCTGGGGGCGGCCCTGGCCGCCCTGGGCGGTGCCGCTGCGGCGCCTTTCGTGGGCATATACCCGGAGATCGGGCTGGAGTATCAGCTCAGCGCCTTCGTGGTGGTGGTCATCGGCGGCATGGGGAGTTTCGCCGGTTCGGCGGTGGCGAGCATTCTGGTGGGACTGGCCCGGGCCTTCGCCGACTACCAGCTCTCACCCCTGGTCGCCCAGGCCATCATCGTGGCGGTGATGGCGGTAGTCCTCTTGCTCAAGCCGGAGGGGATCTTCGGCGCTAAGAAGGGAGGAGGACTTTGATGCAGCCCCTTCACCCAGAGGCGATCTCCTCCTGGCTCAAGGCGAGATGGCCCTGGCTGGCCCTCCTGGCTTGTCTGACCCTGGCGCCTGCCTTTCTTAACAAGTTCTATCTGGGGCTCATGGTCCAGGTGTTCATCCTGGCAGTCTTCGCCTTGAGCTATGACCTTTTGATCGGCTACAGCGGTATCCTCTCCTTTGGGCATGCCATGTTTTTCGGGAGCGGGGCTTACGTGGTGGGGTTGTTGCTCAAAGGGGCAGCCTGGCCCCTGTACGCCGTCCTGCCCGTCATTATCGCGACCGGGGCACTGATGGGCGTTCTGGTGGGCATCGTCACCTTGCGGGTGCGAGGGGTATATTTCGCCATGATCACTTTGGCTTTCGCCGAGGTGATCTATATTCTCTCCGCCTCTTCGCAGTTGCGGCCCTGGACCGGAGGCGACGAGGGGCTCCACGGCATCCCGGTGCCCGCCTGGATGAGCCCTACAGCGGAGAGGGTGACCTTCTACTATATTTCCTTATCTTTTCTGGTTCTCATGTATTTCCTGGCCCGGCGAATCGTCAACTCGCCCACGGGACGGGTGCTCATTGCCATCCGCGAGAATGAGAGCCGAGCCGCGACCATCGGCTATAACGTATTCTGGTTCAAAGTGCTCATCATCGTCATCTCTGGCGTCCTCGCGGC
>JACQYG010000115.1 GCA_016208345.1 Chloroflexota bacterium | reverse complement strand
TTTGGCACAGATGGGACGGGCTGCACTGGGTACGTGATGTGACCTTCGATGAGGACCACTCGCAGACCGGGCCAAGTCCGCTCCCTCAGGTGATAGTGGTTTCTTGACCATTTAAGAAGACTCACCCGTCGCGCTGGCAGGACCAACGTGGCGGCTGCTCTGCGTCGCCAGGCGGCTCGGCGAAGGCTCTGGCCCTTCTTGGCACCCCTCCACCCGGATAGCTAAAAGACCCTGGCCCCTCTTGGCATCCCTCCACCGGATAGCTAAAAGACCCCGACCAGTGAGCGTTTGCCTTGACGCCATCCAGCCCGACTGCTATAATAAAATCAAATCCGGCTTTTCGTGCGGTACCCCAGCGAGGTGGCGTCCGGATGTCGAAGCTCGGAAGCCTGCTTTTCAAGGACACCATGGGGCTCACCCCGGGCGCCAAGAGGCGCTATTGGAGTGAGACCCTCGCCGCCTACTTGTACCTGTTGCCAGCCACCGTCATCATCGTGACCTTCCACTTCTTCCCTATCTTCTACGCCTTTTTCATCAGCCTCAACAAGTGGAGCATCCTCCAGGAAGGGTTCGTGGGCCTGCGGAACTACGGACGCCTGCTGATGGACCCCGACCTCTGGAACTCGCTTCTGGTGACCATCTGGTATGCCCTGGGCACCGTGCCCTTCGCCCTGGCCATCTCGCTCTTCATCGCCATCCTGCTCTTTCAGAATATCCAGGGTCGGGGCATCTTTCGCACCGTCTACTTCCTCCCCAACATAACCTCGGTGGTAGCCGCAGCGGTGGTGTGGGGCTGGGTATTCAACGCCCAATATGGAGTCATCAACTACTTTCTGGAACTGATCGGCCTGGGACCGCTCCAGTGGATACTGGAGCCCACCGGCGTCTTCAAGATGTTCCTCGGAAACTTCGGCCTCAACATTCCCGAGTGGGCTGGGGGTCCCAGCCTGGCCCTGGTGGCGGTCATAATCATGACCATCTGGAGCGCCATCGGCTTCAATATGATCATCTACCTGGCGGGCTTGGGAAACATCTCCAAGGAGCTGTACGAGGCGGCCCGCATCGACGGCGCTACCGAATGGCAGGTCTTCCGGAAGATCACCTTCCCGTTGCTTTCGCCCACCACTTTCTTCCTTCTGGTAGTATCAGTGATCCGGTCCTTCCGGGCTTTTGATGGTATTTACGCCATGACCACCCGCAACGGCCCTGCCGGCGGTCCACTGAACACCACACGCACAGTGACAGTCTACATATATAACACCGCTTTCGGTGCCGGGAACCCCAAAATGGGGTACGCGGCTGCCGCTGCCTTCATCTTGATGGCGGTCGTTTTGATCTTGACCATCGTTCAATTCCGGTACGTTGGCGAAAAGGTGCACTACGAATGACGAGTCAAAGATACCGATCATTGGCTAAAGGAGAGAGAACAAGGAGGCGCAAGGGCACGTGGCAACCGCGCCTGTTGCGCTGGGCCGGGATGGCGCTCGTCTACGCCCTTTTGACTCTCGGTGCCTTGACCATGGTCTTCCCTTTCTATTGGATGGTGACCACCGCCTTCAAGTCCATCCAAGAGGCCCTGACGTTCCCGCCCACCCTGGTGCCGACGGAGTGGCTCTGGAGCAATTTCCGGGAGGCCTGGGAGGCCGCGCCCTTCCCACGGTACTTCGCCAACACCACCTTTATGGCCTCGGCTTCCACCCTGGGCACCATCATCACCACCGTCCTGGCCGCCTATGCCTTCGCCCGGATGCGCTTCTTTGGAAAGACTGTGCTATTCATTCTATTCATGGCCACCATGATGATGCCCTTCGAGGTGATCCTGATCCCGAATTTCTTGATCATCAAGACTCTAAAATGGTACAATACCTTCCTGGCTCTCATCGTCCCCTGGACCGCCAGCGTCTTCGGTATATTCCTCCTGAGGCAGTTCTACCTGAGCCTGCCCAAGGAGCTCTTCGATGCCGCCATCATAGATGGGTGTTCCCACTTTAGATTTCTGTGGAACGTGGCGGTGCCGCTGTCGGTGCCAGCGCTGATCACGGTGGCGCCTTCCAGAGCGAGGCCGGCTCATACTACAATCGCATGATGGCCGCCGCCACCCTGGCCGTCCTGCCCATAGTGGCCATGTTCCTGGTGGCGCAGAAGCAGTTCGTGGAGGGCATCGCCCGGACGGGGTTGAAGGGGTAGGCGAGCAGGTAGCAGGTAGCAGATAGCAGATGGCTGGAGCCCCGCCTGAAATCTTAGGTAGCAACGCGGCCATTTCCCCTTTTCGTCGATTGCGGACTGGCGGTAAGGAGGGTTGGTTTTGGGGTTAACCGCATGGGGAAACGCGCGCTACTTGCCCAATAGCCAGTGTGGTCAATGCATACGCGGGCATGTTGTCTGTCCGGGGCAACGATTGTGGGCAGGGCAGGAAAGGTAGGTGATGGAGAGGACTACTTCGAACCAATTAGCGACTAGCAGCAACAAATCCTAATTCTTTGGAGGAATTCACGCCATGAAAAAGATCTTAGCTACGGTGCTCTTGTTAGGCCTGGTGGCCTCCTTGGTGGCAGGCTGCGGGCCCACGCCCGTCCCACCCACCGCCACGCCTAAGCCGGTGGGGCCCACTGCCACCCCAGCGCCGCCTACCGCAACTCCCGTACCCGAGCCAGTGACCGTCGTCTTCTGGCACACCCAGACCGGCGGGAACGCCAAGGCCCTGGACGCCATGGTGGCCGACTTCAACGCCACCAATACCAAGAAGATCACGATCAAGGCCGAGTTCCAGGGCAACTATACCCAACTGTATCAAAAGATCCTGGCCGCCATCCAGGCCGGCAGCCCTCCCGACATGGCCGTGGCCTACGAGAGCCAGATCGCCGACTACATGAAGGCCAGGGCGGTCATCGAGCTGGACGACTACGTGAACAAGATGCCTAAGGAGAGCCTGGCCGACATCTTCCCCGGCTACATGGAGACCAACAAGTTCCCCCAGTACGGGAACAAGATGCTGTCCTTCCCGTTTACCAAGAGCCTTTTGTCCCTCTACTATAACGAGGACATGCTCAAGGAAGCGGGCATCCGCATCCCCACCGCTGACAAGCCGTTCACCTGGGACGAGTTCGTGAAGGCGGTAATGGCCCTGCAAAAGAAGGACTCCTCCGGCAATGTCACCCAGTACGGCCTGACCCTGGGACTTGATGCCTCCACCATCGACGGCTGGATCTACTCCCGGGGCGGCAAGCTCCTGAAGGACGACCTCTCCGGCGTTGCCTTCAATGCCCAGCCTGCCTACGATGCCTACGCCCTGGTGGAACGCCTGGTCAAGGGCAACTACGCTTACCAAAGCAAAGGATACGACTACCAGGCTGACTTCGGCAACAAGAAGGTAGCCATG
>JACQYG010000114.1 GCA_016208345.1 Chloroflexota bacterium | reverse complement strand
GCTGGGATAGTTAAAAACCCGCAGGCTGGATAGCAAGGCGATGGCCGTGGTACGAGGAAGGAAATAAAGGACGATGCCGATGGTCGCCGCCGCGAAGCCACCGAGTATGGCCAAGCGGACGATGCGCTCTAGCTGCCATTGGTTCTTTACATTACTCACCACACCGAAGTACATGGAAACAGCCATGACGATCTCGGCGAAGTGGCGCACCGTCTCCTGGGAAAACGAATAAGCGGAACCCAGTACAAAAGACACAAAGGCCAGCCCCAGGAAGACGATGAGCGGGACGTCCAAGGGGGTGCTGGCCAGCTTCTCCTCCGGATCCGCCAGCAGGCGCAGAAGCCAGACCCCAAAGAAGAGCAGCATGGTCAGGTCCAGGAAAGTGGGGGTGAAGCCGATCTTCACCGGCAGCGCGGCGAAGGGTAATAGACAGGCAACACCCACGAAGCCGAAGAGGCCCCACTGGGCGCTGGTGATCGCCAGCAGGCCCCCAATTAGTGCAAAGAGGGCGGCGAAAGCGAACCAGGGGGAGGTGGAAGCCACCAGGACACCCAGGCCTAGGCCCAGGGCAATCGCTGAAGCGATCCAGACCGCCACGGCGATCTTGTGGTTGGAGAGGACATTCAAGGTCATGGCACTCCTGGATCGGTCTGGCCCATGATCGCTTCGTAGGCCTTCACCGACAGTCGGGCGATGTTGTCCCAGGTGAAGGCTTTGGCCAGGTGGCTGGCGCCTGAACCGAGCCTGGTAGACAGATTAGCCGAGCCGACCAATGCCTCCACTGCCTCAGCGATCTGGCCGGGGGAGCCCGGCGGCACCAGAAGGGCATTCTCTCCATGGACGAGTTCGGGGAGACCGCCCGGACAAGGGCGCCATCGTCCTGGAGGCGTCGTAGTGATGACCGGCAGGCCGTGAGCCAGGGCCGCCATCAGGCTCCCTCGCCTGAAAGATGCGCCGTCCCGATAAGGCAACACGCACAGGTCCGAGGCTAACAGGTTCGCCGTGACCTCCTCTGGGGAGGTGTATCCCGTCCAACACACGTAGTCCCCCAAACCCAACGCCTCTATGAGACCCTTTATTTTCCGTAAATAAGCTACGTTGGTCGGATCGCTGTCCCCAACCTGCCCGCCCACCATGATTAACTTGACCGCCTGGCCCTTCTGGTGCAAGATCGCCATAGCCTTAACCAGATCCTCGCCGCCTTTGCTCGAGTTCAGGAAGCCAAAGTATGAGATCAGCGTCTCGTCCTCGGTCACCGCCAGTTTCTCCCGCCAGGCGGCGCGGTCGTAGCCGGGTGGAGGTGAGGGCCTGATGTTGCTGCCGATGGGGATCAGCCTGACCGGATGTCGTGTATGATACTCTGCCGCTTTAACATAGTCACCCTGGTTGGTCACGATGGCCAGGTCGGCGCATCGGGCCAGCTCCCGGTTCACCCACTCCCTCATGGGGCCCGCCCCCTTGAAGAGAAAAGGCACCCGGAGATCGTGAAAAGTAACCGCCACTTTAAACGGGGCGCGCTTGAAAGAAAGCCACCGGGGCAGGAAATTGATCGCCGGGTGCATGCCGTAGGCGGCGGTCTGATACTGGATATGCAACACCTGCGGCGCCCACTCCCGCGCCAACCGATAGATCGACCCCCAGCTTCGCCAGTCCCAGGCCGAGACCCGCGCGTAGACCAGTGGCTCGATCTTGGCGACCTCTATAGGCTGGCTATCCTGAACCCGGCCGGAGGTTACAACGGCAACCTGGACGCCTTGTTCCATCAGGATCCGGCTCAATTCCCTGGTGTAGTCGCCCATCCCGCCCTGCATGGGCGGATACTCGCCGGTGACGAAGCAGACCCTCATGCTCACGGCGTCTTCAACCCTGAACGCAATACGGCCAAATAGGCGCCCACGCGCTCTCGCCGCAGCCGGCGTTTGTGGCCCAGGAGCCATTTTGCCGATTCCACCAGAAGCTGGATCACAAAGGTGCAGAGAAGGAAGGCTCGCAACGCCTCACCCTGCCAATGGCCGAAGTGCTTATGGAAATAGTACACCTTGCTGGAATTGAAGTAGATATGCCGGGAGGCTACGGCCTGCTCGCTGCTCTTGCCTTCGTGGTGAATCACCTGAGCCGTGGGGAGATACGCCACCTTCCACCCTTTTCGTTTGATCCGATAGCACCAGTCCATCTCTTCCGAGTACATGAAGAAGTGCTCATCCAATGAGCCAACCTCTTCCACTACCTGCCGTTTGACCATCAGGCAAGCGCCGACCAGCCAGTCTACTTCCTGGGGCAGGTCCTCGGGCACGTCTCGGACGTAATAACGGCTCAGGAGGTGGCCCTGCGAGCACCAGGGCTGGAGGATGGTGCTCTCTACAAAGGCCGTGGCCAGGGTGGGAAATCGGCGTCGGGAGGGCTGCACAGAGCCGTCGGCATTGAGCAGCTGAGGGCCCAGAACTCCCACCTCAGGATGGGCCTCCATGTAGTCAACCATTCTCGCCAAAGCATCTCCCCGGACCTCGGTGTCGGAGTTAAGCAAAAGGATGAATCGTCCCTGGCTCCTGGCGATGGCCTGGTTGTTAGCCCGGGCAAAGCCAGCGTTGGTGGGGTTGGCGATCAGTTGTACCTGCGGATGGCTTTCCCTCACCAGTTGAAGGCTGCCGTCAGTAGAGGCGTTATCGACTACGATGATCTCGATAGCCAAAGGTCGACAAGCGGTGGACGACACCCGAAGGGGCCTCTGGCCCCTAGGTGACTCCGGAGGAGATGTCCCGAGTTTTTCGACCTTTTGGGAGAGGCTGGCGTAGATGGATCGTAGGCATCTGTCCAGCAGAGGGGCCACGTTCCAACTGACGATGGCTACGGAGAGATCGACCATTCTCAGGGCCTTAGACCCGCCGCTCGATGACGTAGTCGGCCAGCTCCACCAGGGTGTGGCGATATTCAGTGTCGGGCAAGGCCAGGGCGGCCTCCTTGGCTCTGGAAATGAATTCCCTGGCATTATTATAGGATAGTTCAATGGCCTTGGAGCCGGTTATGCATTGGACGGCGGCCTGCAGGGCATCATCCCGGCCTTTCCCATCAGTACTGTTCGCCAGGTAGTGCGACACGGGATTGTCCCCTGGGTAGGCCAGAAGATAGTGAATGGTCGGCAGGGTGATGGTGCCCTGGCGTAGATCACTCCCCACGGGCTTGCCCAGTTCCCCTTCCGTCCCAGTGAAATCCAGTATGTCATCGACGATTTGAAAGGCCATACCAAAATGCAAGCCGTAATCGTGCAAGGCCTGGCAGTGTGCCGGGGTTGCGCCGGCCAGAACCGCGCCAGACTTGCTGGAGGAGGCGAAAAGGGAGGCGGTCTTGCTGAATATCCGCTCCAGGTATTCGGAAATCGTCGGTTGGCCATTTCCAATGCTGAAGGCCTGCCTCAGTTCACCGCGGCAGATCACGCCCAGGGTCTGGGCGAATAGAGAGGCCACCTCAGCGGATTCCGACCCTGCAGCCAGCTCGGCGGCCTTGGCGAAGAGATAGTCACCCACCAGGACCACCACCCCGCCGTGCCATCTGGTGTTCATGGTGGGATTGCCGCGTCGCAGGAGGGAATTGTCGATCAGGTCGTCGTGTACCAGGGTAGCCGTATGCAGGGTTTCCACCGCCGCGGCCAGAGGTATCAGGCGGGAGCGGTCGTAGGTGCCAAAGTGGCCGGCCAACAGCACCAGGGCCGGACGGAGCCGTTTGCCACCGCTTTGGAACAGGTCGGCCAGTATGGTTGCCAGGATAGGAAATTCCACCTGCGTGATCTGGTGCAGGCTTTGTTCCACGAGTTGCAGGTCCTCAGCAACGGAGCTCAAGATGGTTAGCGTCTTCAAATTCGGCCTCTCCTCAGCTATGGTTGAAGTCGAAGAGGAGCTTTGCATTTATGGTGGTTTGTTCGCGCACGATCGCCGGGCTTAAGTTGCGCAGCTTTGCCACCTGGTCGCTCACGTAACGCACATAGGCCGGTTCGTTGCGCTGACCCCGGTGGGGCTCCGGAGCCAGGAATGGGCAATCGGTTTCTAACAGCAGCCTATCCAGGGGGATCTTCTGCGCCATGTCTCGAGTCGCCCGGGCATTGGCGAAGGTCACCGGGCCAGCCAGCGAGATGAAAAACCCCATTTCCACCACTCGCTCGGCCATAGCCAGGTCCCCGGAGAAACAGTGCAGGACCCCTACGGGTTTGGCCGGGCCTGACGTGTTGGCCTGCGGCTGGGGCAGCCACTCAGCCAACATAGACATAACATCTGAATGGGCGGCGCGGTCGTGGATGATCACCGGCAGCCCCATCTGGCTTGCCAGTTCCAACTGCTGCCGGAAAGCCGCGAGCTGGGCTTTGCGCGGAGAGAGGTTCCGATAAAAGTCCAGGCCGATCTCTCCCACCGCCACCACCCTAGGATGGCGGCACAGCTCTCGCAGGCCGGCGATGGCAGCCCGGTCCCTTTCGGCGATGCCGATGGCTTTTCGGCTGGTGGGCAAGTCTACCCCCACGGTGACTATGTCCTGGATACCAGCCTGGCCGGCTCTCTCGATCACACTTTCCAGGTCATGGGCGTACTCGTCTGAATCCAGGTGAGCATGGGTATCTATCAGTCCAGACATCACAAACCAGGCTCGCTGTCCCCGTGCCAGAGGCAGAGTGGCATTTCATTCACGCCAAAGTGGCCAGCGGTTACCTCCCCAGCCTGGCCACCTCCTCTTCGGCCAGGGTCTCGTCCAGCTTCTGGAACAGCGGTGCGGGTTCGCGCAAGGCCTGCCCCACGGGCAATTCACTCCATTGCCAGTCCCCTGGGCCGATCGGTTTGTCGTATCCCAGATAACCCTGGAGCCTCTGGGAGCTGAAGGGCAGGAAGGGGTAGAACAGGAGCTTCAGCACGTTGATCACCTGGAGGGCCACGAACAGGCTCGTGGCAGCGGCAGGACGATCAGCCTTGATCCGTTTCCAGGGAGCCCTGGCGTCCAGGTAGCGATTGGCCTCCTGGGCCAGCCCCATGATCTCACGGAGGGCGGCCTTGAACTGGCAGCCGGCCAGGAGTCCGTCCACCACAGTGAGAGTGGCCCGGGCCCGATCCAGCATGGCCTTATCCACATCCTCCAGGTCGACCGGCACAGGGACCTGACGATCGAAATTCCGATAGGTGAAGGTCAGGACCCGGTGAACCAGATTGCCGTAGGTGGCCACCAGTTCGTCGTTGTTGCGCCGGAAGAATTCCCGCCAGGTGAAGTCGGAGTCGCTGGTCTCCGGGGCGTTTGCCGCCAGATAGTAGCGCAGCGGATCGGGTTCGTACCGGGACAGATAGTCAGGGATCCAAACCCCCCAACGTCGGCTCTTGGAGATCTTCCGTCCCTCCAGGTTCAAAAACTCGTTGGCTGGCACGTCGTACGGCAGATTGTAGTCCCCATACCCCATGAGCATGGCTGGCCAGATTACCGTGTGGAAGGGGATGTTATCTTTGGCGATGAAATAGTAGGTCTTTGCCTTCTGCTGCCACCACTCCCGCCATTTCTCCGGCTGCCCTTGGCGCTGAGCCCACTCGATGCTGGCCGACAGGTAGCCGATCACCGCCTCGAACCAAACGTAGATGCGCTTGCTCTCGAAACCGGGAAGCGGCACCGAAATGCCCCAATCGATGTCCCTGGTTATGGGTCGACTGCGGAGCCCGGAATTCAATAGGTTGAGCGTAAAAGCACGCACGTTCGGCCGCCAGTGGGCCTGTCTATCCACCCAGGCGCGCAGCCTAGCCTCGAAGGCTCCCAGATCCAGGAAGAAATGCTCGGTGTCGCGGATCTCGGGGGTATGGCCGCAGAAGCGGCAGTGAGGCTCCAGGAGCTCTATGGAATTGAGCGGCTTGCCGCAAACGTCGCATTGATCGCCGCGAGCGCCTGGAGTTCCGCAGTAGGGGCATTTCCCTTCCACGTAGCGATCGGGCAGGTAACGGTGACAATGCTCGCAGTAGGGAGACTGCATCACCTCTTTGCGAATATAGCCCTTGTTTAGAAGCGTCAGGAAGATGTCGTGGGTGACCTGCTTATGGTTTTCGGTTTCGGTCTTGGTGAACAGGTCATAGCTGATCCCCAGTTTCTGCCAGGATTCCAGGAAGCTCTTGTGGTAGAACTCGGCCACCTCTTTGGGTGGCCTGCCTTCCTGCTCGGCCGTCACGGTGATCGGTGTGCCGTGTTGGTCGCTGCCGGAGACCATGAGCACCAGGTTGCCCTTGGCCCGGTGGTAGCGGGCAAAGACGTCTGCCGGAAGGTACGCGCCGGCGATGTGGCCGGTATGAAGGTATCCGCCGGCGTAGGGCCAGACGCGCCGGCGATGTGGCCGGTATGAATGTATCCGTCGGCGTAGGGCCAGGCCACGCAGACCAGTATATGCTCCGGCATTTCAACTCCATTTCTACAAGTTTCATCCAAGCATGGTCATGGATCCCTTACCCCAGATGGCGCATATTCTATCATAAACCAGTAAAAAACTCTAACCGCCTGGCGGCCGTTTTTCCGGGTGCTTCTCGCTCAGGCTTGACCAGACCCGGTACACGTCTCTCTTGGATCGACCCGATTCCCGGGCTACCTGTGCGGTGGCCGACTTGCGGTCCAGGCCCGAGGCCTGCAGGTGGGCCAGGCGTTCCCGGAGTTCCCGGTCGGTGGGGGTCACCGAGTCCTCCTCCCGGGCCCCTTCGATCACCAGCGTGAACTCCCCCCGGGGCCTGGTCGTGGCGAAGTGGGCCACTTCTTCGGAGATGGTGCTACGCCGGATCTCCTCGTAAACCTTGGTGAGCTCTCGGGCGACGACGATCCTCCGGTTGCCCCAGGCATCCCGCATAGCCTGCAAGCTGGAGCAGAGACGGTGGGGTGCCTCAAACGCCACCAGGGTTCTCTTCTCGTGGGCAACTGATTTCAGGACTCAGCTTGCTCAGTTTGTTGTGTTCGTGATAGCTGGTGACCGCTGTGGCAATCCCGTGCCGAGACAGTAGTAGCCTGGTTCTCCTGGTATCCTCGGCGGCGATGAGCCTCACCTCCCGGAGCACCCTCAGGGCCCGCAGGGTGATGTCCTCCAAATTGCCGATAGGTGTGCCGACCAAAAAGAGCGTGGACATTTTCTCTACTAGTAAAGAAAGGCGAGGCCACCGCATGGACGTGCGGCAGGTCAGCCCGCCGAACAACCTGGCCGGTTATTGAAAAGTGCTTGCCACCGGAAAGGCTAGACGGTATAATCTAGGCCGTATTTTAGCACAGTGTCCGGTCGAATGGAAATGTGATTTGGGGCACGGCTATAAGCCAAAATGGTGCCACAGTGAAAATCTTCCTATCCGGCATAATTCAAGGCTCTAATCTGGGCCGGGAGCTCAACGACCAGGGTTACCGCCACGCGATCAAGGCTATCCTGCGGGCTCACTGCCCCAAGGTCGAAGTCGTCTGCCCCATGGACCTTCATCCTAACAGCGTAGACTACGCCCCGGACCTGGGGAAGGAGACGTTTCTCGCCCTGGTCCAGGAAGCGAAGGCTGCTGACGCCCTCATCGCCTACCTGCCCAGCGCCAGCATGGGCACGGCCATTGAGATCTGGGAGGCCTATCGGGCAGGCGTGCCCATCTACACTATTACCCCCATGACCACAAACTGGGTGATCAATTTCTTTTCCACTCGCGTCTTCGAGACTTTGCCGGAATTTGAATCTTTCATCTCTCAGGGTGGGTTGGATTGGCTGGTGAGAAAATAGGGCGAGGCGGCACCAGGGTGTCGGTGGCCCTGAGGCTGGC